>JAQBPV010000423.1 GCA_028287345.1 Gemmatimonadota bacterium | reverse complement strand
CGCGGTGAGCCGTGGCGCGCGCGAAAGAGCGTCACGCGACCGGGGAATGGCTTCACCTCGTAGTTCAACAGCGCTTGCAGGTTGTGCTCGAACAAATCCGGTCGCGAAGACCCCGGTGCGGGTGCAGCCGTAGGCGGCGCTGCCGTCGACGGTTTATTGCCCGCGGTCGGTGTACCGCTGACACGCCTGAACGACGACGACACCCGACTCGTGATCGCGGGAATACGCGCCTTCTCGACGATTCCGCGCAGCACGTGACCCGGACGCTCGCGCGGCGGCAGCGACGACAGATACGACATCTGGTAGCCGATCCAATCGCGCCAGCCGAGCTTGAGTTTCGGACCCGGATGGTCGAACAGTCCGAGGAACGCGACGCGATGTCCGGCAGCGATGAGTCGTTGCGACATCTCGAGCGCAACCGCGGCGCCGAGCGAGTGGCCGGCGAGCAGATACGGCCCTTTCGGAAAGAGCTGGCGAATCGACTCCACATAATGCTCGGCCATCTCTTCGACCGTGGTGTGCGGAGTCTCGCCACGCCTCAACCCCCTCGCCTGCAGTGAGTAGAGCGGCTGGTCCTCGGAAAGACAGTCACCGATGAACTTGAAGGTGAGCACACCGCCGCCTCCGCCGTGCACGCAGAAGAGCGGAGGACGGCTGCCCGTCGCCTTGATCGGAATGAGCGACAGCCACGGGGCCATCCAGTCGGCATCGCGCATCTTCGCCGTGAGGTGGCGCGGCGTGGGCGCCTCGATGAGCGACGCAAGCGGCAGCTGATGCGAAAACTCTTTCTCGATCAGCGTGAACAGCCGAGCCGCACGCATCGAGTCGCCGCCGAGCTCGAAGAAGTGCGAGTTGCCGTTGATCTCCGCGCCCGGGAACACCGTGCGCCAGATCTCCACCATCCGCTGCTCGAGCAGGTTGCGCGGGCGGTAGCCAGCGCCCGACGGCTTGGAGACAGTCGTCTCGTGCCGCTCGGTGCGAAACTGCGGCAGCTCCGACAACTGAAGACCGGGCTGCGATGCAACGCGATCGAGGATCTCGAAGAAGCGATTCTGCAGCGACGTCACCGCAGCGGTGTCGAGCACCGAGGTCTTGTGATCGACCAGCACGTCCACGCGTCCGTCGATTTCCTCGAGGAAGAGTGCGAGATCGAAGTTGGCCGTGCCGTTCGGGACGTCACGATAGCGAACCGTGAGATCCGGTAGCTCGAGATTCAGCCCGGGCATCTTCTGCACGGCGAACAGGCAGCGCGTGATGCGTGCCGAAGCCAGCTGAGGAAGGCTGGCGATGGCGTGGAAGGGAATGTCCTGGTGCGCCGCGGCTTCGCGAGCTTCGGCGCTCACTCGTGAGACGAGCTCGCGGAAACTCGGATTACCACTCAGGTCGAGTCGCAGCGGCACGATGTTGTTGAAGTATCCGATCACGCCACGCGAACCGGCGCGATGACGGCCCACCATCGGCGTGCAGACGACGAGATCCTCCTGACCCGTGTGCGCATGCAGCGTCGCGGCGAATGCAGCGAGCAACAGCGGAAACATCGTCGTCGACTCGGCGGCGGCGAGCTCCTGCAGTACCGTCACGCGTTCCGGCGTGATGACGGACTCGATGCGCGAACCGGCATAGTTCGAGAACGTCTCCAACCGATGCGCCGACGGCAGCTCGACCGTCGCGGCGGGCTCGGCGAAACGCGTCTCCCAGTACGCGAGCTGCGTCGGGGAGATGTCGCGCGCGGCAGGTTCGGTGGGCGCCAGCGCGCTGTCGAATGGCGCACGCTTGGCGGAGATGTTCTTGAACGCGGTCGCGAGATCGGTCATGAACACCGCCACCGACCAGCGATCCGCGAAGATGTGGTGGAACTGGACGAGCAGCGTGTGCGATTCCGCCGAGCGTTCGAAGAGCACCGCGCGCCAACCGGCACCGGAGCGTACGTCGATCGGCTTTGCCGCTTCATCCCGAAGCGCGGCGTCGAGCTTGGCGTCGCCACCGTTGTTCTTGCTGCACGTAAAGGATCGCAGCATGAGCGACGGAGGACGCACCGGCTCGAAGAACGGACGCCCATCGTCGAAGGCAACTCGCGCATGCAGTGCCGGGTGTCGCTCGGCGACGGCGGCGATGGCTTCGGCGAGCTGCTGGACGTCGAGAAATCCATCGAGATGATACGCGAGCGCAAACACGTGCATCTCGCTTGCGCCCAGCTGATTCTCGAGCTCCCAGAGGCGCGTCTGTGCGGGACTGAGCGCGTCGGCGCGCGGCGCTTCAGTGCCACCGAGCCTGCTTCTGAGAAGGGCGACCTTCTCCTCTCTCGATAGCACCGCCACCCTCAGACCGCTGCTTGCTGCGACTGTTGCTCCGCGAGGAGTCGGTCGATCTCTTCTTCCGAGAGGTCGTCCAATCGCGAAAGCAGGTCGCTCTCGGCTGTTGCGGGCGGGGCTGCCGTAACGGTCTCGTTCGTCTCGGCGAGATGTGTGGCCAGCGCTTCGACGGTGGGGTACGTCCACGCGAGCGTCGGCGGGAGCCGTCGCTTGAGATGCTCCTCGAGATCGCCCACGAGCATCATTGCATGCACGGAATCCATGCCGTAACGGACAAATGTCTTGTCCGCGGCAATGTCATCGGGCGACAGCTTGAGCTCGCGCCCCAGCCAGCCCCGAATCCACTCGTGCAACTCGTTTGTTGCGTTGAAATCAGTCATTAGAACGCTCCTTCGCGTCCCTCAAGGACGATTAGTCGACATGTTAAGTCATTATTCATTTTTGCCAAGCAGCAGTTTCTTCAACCGCGCCTTCTTCTGGTCCAGCGTTTCGCTCGGCGCCACGCCATTTCCTGGCGGAGGGACTGTCTCTCGACGCAGCAGCGGGTCGAGCGCGTAGTCGACATCGGGAGCTAAAGGCTCCATATCGCCGATCAACTCACGGAATGCGTCGATTTTCTGAACAGTGACGTCGGACGGAAGTACTGAACCGTACCCGGTCTCCGACTCGGCCTCGGTGCAAAGCGTCGTGAAATTTTCGTTCGCCCACTCGACCGCGGATGTCTCACCGATCGCCATTGCCGCGGCGAGATTGAGTGCGGCCACCGCCAGGCGTCCGCGCTGCGCATCCTGCCAGGCCACCGCCGCCTCGCCAGCGAACGGGCCGACTGTCCGCCTGCGTTCCAAAGCCGCTGACGCGGCGGTCAACCGACGCACGACCTCGCCGC
>JAQBPV010000406.1 GCA_028287345.1 Gemmatimonadota bacterium | reverse complement strand
TAGAAGTAGTACTCGGTGGCCACGTGCATCAGCACTTCCGACACCGAGCGCACACCCGGAGAGGGCCGCCAGGAGTACTTGTCTTCCGGAATGGCATTCGCGAGTGCCATGATCTTCGCGTGCACCGTGTCGAGGTCGGCCCTATACTCATCGCGGACCACGGCGGCTGCCTTGGCGTCCAGAACGGTCTGGCCCGTGGCGCGATGCGCTGGTAACGACACGGCGACAGCGACGAGCACCATCGGCAGGGTGAGACGAGACAGTGGGCGGGACACGGCGCGCTCCGGAAGGATGGTTCGCTATTGGGTGGGATTGCGCTGTAGCAGACCCATGCCGACTACGCCGACGTCACTAGGGTGGCATGGATTGGATGACCGTGGCTGACACCGTATCCGAGTCACTTCGCGCCGCCTTCGTCGACCGCTACGACGTCGAGCGTGAGCTCGGCCATGGCGGCATGGCGACCGTGTACCTCGCGCGCGATCGCAAGCACGATCGTCTCGTCGCGCTCAAGGTGCTTCGACCGGACCTCGTCAGCTCACTCGGCGCCGGACGCTTTCTGCGCGAGATCGCCATTGCGTCGCACCTCGCGCATCCGCACATCCTCACCCTGATCGATTCGGGCGAGACGACCTCCGGCGGATTCCTCTACTACGTCATGCCCTTCGCCGAGGGGGAGTCGTTGCGCGATCGGCTGACGCGCGATGGGCCGCTTCCGATTCCACAGGCGATTCGCCTGCTGCGAGAAGTCGCCGACGCGCTAGCCTACGCACACAAGCAGGGTGTCGTACATCGCGACATCAAGCCCGACAACGTCCTGCTGCTCGGCGAGCATGCTGTCGTCGTCGACTTCGGCATCGCGAAAGCCATCGGCCATGCGCGACATCCCGAGACGATGACGGGCACCGGTGTGTCCATTGGCACTCCGACGTACATGGCGCCCGAGCAGGCCGCGGGCGACCCGAACGTCGACTCGCGCGCCGACATCTATGCCGTCGGCATCCTGGCGTACGAGATGATCGCCGGAAGACCTCCGTTCGTCGGGACGCCGCAGTCAGTGCTTGCGTCGCACATCACTGCCGTGGCGCCTCCTCTGGACTCGTTGCGCAAGCGTCTGCCCACCGAGCTGTCACGGTGCGTGATGCGCTGCCTCGAGAAGGATCCTACGGCACGCTATCAAACCGCGGACGAGTTGGTGGCCGATCTGGATCGCATCGGCGCACCGGTGGCGCGCGGCCGGTCATGGATTGCGGCGACCGTCGTTGCCGTCGCTGCGGTCACGATCCTGATGGTGATGTGGAAGAACCGGCGCGACGAGCGGTGGGTACACCAAACGGCAATTCCGACGATCAGGCGTTACGCCGATATCGGGTCGAACGATTCCGCGTTCGCGTTGGCCGAGCGGGCAAGCGCGATGATGCCGGACGATACGGTGCTGCGGTCGCTGTGGCCGTCGTTCTCGCGGAAGGCCGTGCTTCACAGCAGCCCAGAGGGTGCGACGGTCACGCGCGCCGCAGTGTCCGACACCACGCGGTGGGTCACCGTCGGTACGACACCTACGGACACCGTGCGCGTGCCGACGCAACCTTGGTATTACCGCTTCGAGAAGCCGGGCTTTCACACCGCCACGTTGTTCTCGGCGCGTCCGGGAGGTGGTGCCAACGTTCCGCTTCCGAAGCTGGTGTCCATGCGTCGTATCGGTGCTCCGGATTCGGATATGGTGCAGGTGTCGGCTGGCAACTTCGGCGCTGGAATGCCGGGGCTCGACCATTTGCGACCGTTGGAGCTCGGTGACTTCCTCATCGATCGCTTCGAGGTGACGAATCGGCAATACAAGCGCTTCGTCGATGCGGGCGGATATGCGAAGAGCGAGCAGTGGGATGTGCAGATGATGCGCGACGGAAAGCCTGTGCGATGGGAGGATGGCGTGCGGCTGTTCGTCGATCGCACTGGCCGGCCTGGTCCGGCAACATGGGAAGCTGGCGCACCACTCCCCGGGCAAGAGGACTTCCCAGTGGGCGGAGTGTCATGGTACGAGGCGAAGGCCTACGCGCGATTCGCCGGCAAGGACCTGCCGTCGTTCTACGAATGGAGCGCTGCCGCCGTACCGCCATCAGCAGGTTGGATCATGCCCGCCAGCAACTTCGATTCGCATGGTCCCGTACGCGGTGGCACGTTGGCGGACATGAGCCCATGGGGCGTGTACGACATGGGCGGGAACGTGCGCGAGTGGTGCGCCAACGAGGATGGCGAAGGAAAGCGCTACATCCTCGGCGGTGGATGGAGCGACCCGTCATACATGTTCATCGACTCGTACGCGCAACAGCCGATCGATCGATCTCCGATCAATGGCATTCGGCTGATCCGGCGTCTCGCGAATCATCCCAACGTCGCGAAGGCGGTGGAACCGATTCGCCGAGAGTTGCGCGATTTCACCCGCGAGACGCCTGTCTCCGATGCGCAGTTCGCGAACTACCGTGAGATGTTCGAGTACGACCGCACTCCGCTCAACGCTCGCATCGAGAAACAGGATGCGACGCCGCCAGAATGGATCAAGCAGAGGGTCAGCTTCGACGCCACATACGGCGGAGAGCGCGTCAGCGGCATGCTCTATCTGCCCAAGGCACATCAGCCACCGTTCCAGACGATCGTCCTGTTCCCGTCGTCGATTGCATTCAACCTGCCCTCCAGCGACGAGTTGCCGGACCCCGTGGTGGACTACTTTCTGCGCAGTGGACGCGCTGTGTTCCTGCCTGTTCTCAAGGGAACGTTCGAGCGAAAGGCACCGGGATACATCGAGGGCCCGGAGGGGACGGTCTCGTACCGCGATCACGTTCTCCTCTGGGGAAAGGATCTGCGACGTTCCGTCGATTACCTGTCTTCGCGACCGGAGATCGACTCGACCCGCATTGCACTGTCTGGAACGAGTTGGGGTGGCGCGATGGGAGGCCTCATGATGGGGCTGGAGCCGCGGTTTCGTGCCGGTATCCTCGTCGTCGCGGGTTTTCCGATGTCGCGGCCACGTCCCGAGGTGGATGTGCTCAACTTCCTGCCGCGCGTTCGTGCTCCGGTGATCATGCTGAACGCGAAGTACGATCACTTCTTCCCGCAGGAAACATCACAGAAGCCGTACTTCCGGTGGCTCGGAACTCCGCCCGCCGACAAGAAGCTCGTAATGCACGAGAGCGGTCACTTCCTGCTTCGCTCGCAGATGATCGGTGAATCGCTCGCGTGGCTCGACCACTACCTGGGACCAGTGACACGGTAGCGAGATGACTCCCGAACTCCAGCGCCTCGCCGACGACGCGCAACGCAGAAAGAACTGGAAGCGATGGGGACCGTACCTCGCAGAACGCCAGTGGGGAACGGTGCGCGAGGACTATTCCGAGTCTGGCGACTGCTGGGCGTTCTTCCCGCACGAGCACGCGCGAAGCCGCGTCTATCGCTGGGGCGAAGACGGTCTGCTCGGCATCTGTGATCGCGAATGTCGCCTTGCTTTCGCACTCGCGCTGTGGAATGGCAACGATCCAATTCTCAAGGAGCGCCTGTTCGGGCTGACCAATCCGGAGGGCAATCACGGCGAGGACGTGAAGGAGTGCTACTACTACCTCGACTCCACGCCGACGCATTCGTACATGAAGGCGCTCTACAAGTACCCGCAGCGCGCCTATCCCTACGCCGACCTCATCGACACGAATGGCCAGCGCGGATACGGTGATCGCGAGTACGAGCTCGCCGACACGGGCGTCTTCGACGACAATCGCTACTTCGACGTGATCGCCGAGTATGCGAAGGCGGATCAGGACGACATCTGCATCAGGATCACCGTTGCCAACCGGGGGCCCGATACCGCAACGCTGCACCTCTTGCCGACACTCTGGTATCGGAACAGTTGGTCGTGGGGGCGCACGGGAGAGCGTTTCCACGCGAAGCCATCGCTGCGCGCCGATGGCGCACATCGCATCGTCGGTGCCCACGCGACGCTTGGCACGTCGGTGCTGGAGCTTTCACCGGCCTCCGGTGGCGAAGAGCCGCAACTTCTCTTCACCGAGAACGAGAGCAACACGCAGCGACTGTTCGGCGTGCCGAATGCGTCGACATACGTAAAGGATGCCTTTCACGACTACGTGGTCAGTGGCAAATCCGAGGCGGTGAATCCGCAGCGAACGGGAACCAAGGCGGCCGCCTGTTATCGTCTCGATATTCCCGCCGGCGAAGAGCGCGTCGTCGAGTTGCGGTTGAGTAGCCGAGCGCCCGCGTCGACGGAGAACGGTGCGCAACATGGGCAATCATTCAGCGACGTCTTCGCCGCGCGCATCAGAGAAGCGGACGAGTTCTACGCCGCGCTCATCGTCGAGCCAGTGTCAGTCGAGGAGCGTCGCGTTGCACGGCAGGCGTACGCCGGGCTGCTCTGGACGAAGCAGTTCTATCACTACTCGGTGATCGAGTGGCTCGAGGGAGATCCGGCGTTTCCGCCGCCGCCAACGGCGCGCCGCCGCGGACGCAACGCCCAATGGTCGCACGTCTACCACGCCGACGTGCTCTCGATGCCCGACAAGTGGGAGTATCCGTGGTTCGCGGCGTGGGACCTCGCCTTTCATATGCTGCCGATGGCGATGGTGGATCCACAGTTCGCCAAGGATCAACTCGTACTGATGCTGCGCGAGTGGTACATGCATCCCAATGGGCAGCTCGCCGCCTACGAGTTCGCGTTCGACGACGTGAATCCGCCGGTGCACGCATGGGCCGCCTGGCGTGTCTACAAGATGACGGCGCCGCGCGGGCAGCGTGATCGCATCTTCCTCGAGCGCGTCTTCCAGAAGCTGATGATCAACTTCACCTGGTGGGTGAATCGCAAGGATCCCGATGGGCACAACCTGTTCTCAGGTGGCTTTCTCGGCCTCGACAACATCGGTGTCTTCGATCGCTCGAAGCCATTGCCCACCGGCGGCCACCTCGCGCAGGCCGATGGCACGGCGTGGATGGCGTTCTATTGCAATACCATGCTGTCGATGGCGCTCGAGCTGGCGAGCGAAGACGCGGCGTACGAAGACGTCGCCTCGAAGTTCTTCGAGCACCTCGTCGCCATCACCGACGCGATGAACTCACTCGGCGGCACGGGATTGTGGCACGAGGAGGATGGTTTCTACTACGACCAGCTGTTCTCCGGCGACGTCCATACGCCATTGTGCGTTCGTTCCCTCGTCGGGCTGGTACCGCTGTTCGCCTGCGAGGTCATCGAGGACAATGTCATCGCGAAGCTGCCGGGATTCCGCAAGCGCATGGAGTGGTTCCTTCGCAACAGGCCCGATCTCGGCCGACACATCACGTACATGGAGGAAGGGAAAACGGGATACGGCCATCGCCTTCTCGCCATTCCTTCGCGAGAGCGGCTCGTGCGCGTGCTGCGCTACGCGCTGGACGAATCGGAGTTTCTCTCATCGTACGGCATTCGTTCCGTGTCGCGCGTGCACAAGGATCATCCATTCGTCTTCCGCCACGGCGACGAGGAGTCGCGCGTGGATTACGATCCCGCCGAAGGCACCACGGGCATGTTCGGTGGCAACTCGAATTGGCGCGGACCCATCTGGTTTCCGATGAACTACCTGTTCATCGAGGCACTGGAGCGCTACGGCCACTTCTATGGCGAAGAGTTCACTGTCGAGTGTCCCGTCGGTTCGGGCAAGATGCTCACGCTGCCGCAGGTCTCACAGGAGTTGTCGGCGCGTCTCGCTCGCATCTTCCTTCCCGATGCTGAAGGCAACCGTCCCTGTCATGACGGCGACCTGCGCTACGCCAAGGATCCGCATTGGCGCGACCTCGTGCTGTTCCACGAATACTTCCACGGCGATACGGGCCGAGGCATCGGGGCTAGTCACCAGACGGGATGGACGTCGCTCGTGGTGCGCTGTCTCGATTCGCTCGCGTCGTCACGGCGACCCAATGCCAGGTATCGCGCGTCTGGCCGGCATAGTGTGGTGATGGAGTCGATTCCTTGAACTACAACAACAGCAAAAGCCTGACTTGAATCATGTGAGTTGTGTTGAATTCTATCGCTGCGGCGCGCGCTAGTTGACCGCCACAGCTTTGGAGAAATGCAGTTCATCGCGCGGTGAGACGCATCTCGCCTAGCGGAGAGTCGAATTCTTTTTCAATTCGTATGATTCAAGTCAATCTTCATTCCTGCATGCTCGTCTGAGTTGTGTGCCTGTTTCGCGCTACCCTGAATCCGCGACTACATATGCGTCTCCCCACTCGTGTCCTCATTCCGCTGGCCGCGCTGCTCCTGACGACGGGCAGCGCCGCCGCCCCGGACGACCTGGACGAATTCGTCCTTTCGCAGATGGCGATGCGCCGCATTCCCGGGCTGTCGCTCGCCATCGTGGACAACGGCAGGATCGTGTCGTCGCGCGCATATGGCGTCACGGATCGCGGTGGCAACAAGCAGGTGACGCTCAACACCGTGTTCCAGGCCGGCTCCATCAGCAAGTCCGTCGCGGCGCTCGGCGCCCTTCATCTCGTCGAAGAGGGGAAGCTCGCGCTCGATACCGATGTGAACGCGACGCTCACGTCATGGAAGCTTCCCTCGAGCGACTTCACGAAGGCAAAGCCGGTGACGCTGCGCGGCATTCTCTCGCATACCGCGGGACTCACCGTGCATGGCTTCCCCGGATACGACGCGGACTCGGTGATGCCATCGTTGGTTCAGGTGCTTAACGGCTCGTCGCCGACCAACACCGCTGCCATTCGTAATGACGTCGAGCCTGGCGCGCAGTGGCGGTATTCGGGCGGCGGCTACACGGTGATGCAGCAGATGATGATCGACGTCACCGGTCTGAGCTTTCCCGACTATATGCAGCGCGCCGTCCTCGGTCCGCTCGGCATGACGCAAAGCAGCTACGATCAGCCACCGCACAACCTCGCCGCGCAGACCGCCGCGGGGCACTATCTCGATGGCCGCATCGTCCATGGGCGCTGGCATGTCTACCCTGAGATGGCGGCTGCCGGACTCTGGACTACACCGGCGGATCTCGCGCGCTTCGCCATCGGCGTGCAGCAGGCGTACGCGGGCAAGTCCTCGAAGATCATCTCGCAGTCGATGGCCAGGCAGATGCTCACCGACCAGAAGGACAACGACGGACTCGGCGTCTTCCTGGCGGGCAGCGGGCCAAAGCTCTGGTTCTCGCACAATGGGCGCGACGAGGGATTCGACGCCTCGCTCAACGCTGCGGCAGAAACGGGTCAGGCCGTAGTGATCATGATCAACGCCAACGACAATTCACGGCTCGTGCCGCGGATTGCCGCCTTCGTTGCGAAGAAGTATCGGTGGCCGAACGCCAGCGCATATGTCCGGCCGGCCCCGGTGTCTGTTCCCGAATCACAGATTGCTGCCGTCGCTGGCCGCTATGAGGTGGCCAACAACCAGATGGCAACACTCGTCCCGTTGAAGGGACATCTCTTCGGATCAGACAACGGACTGCCCGACGAAGAGTTCATCTCACTCGGCAACGACACCTTCGCCTCCGCCGAGCGCGACGTCCGGCTCGCCTTCACGCGCGATGCGTCTGGCGCAATCACCGGGATGACGCGGACGCAGGGCGCGACCACGCGAACCGCGCCCCGCATAGGCCCGCTCTTTTCTTCGCTGTCACAGCAGAACGATCCTGATGCGGCACTCTCCAGGCGCGTCGAAGCCGTCGTTCGCGCGCTCGGTCAAGGCGGCTCAGCCATGGAGACAGTGCAAGGCATCACCGAGGGCGCACGCAAGGACTTCGGACGCGACGCATGGAGGCCGGCCACCGGCTTAACCCGGCTTTCGTTCGTGGCTGTGCAGGATATCTCTGCGCGCGGCATAGAGCGGCACGGCAGCAAGGTCGCACGGATTCTCTACTATCGCATGACGGCCAATGGCGTCGAGACGCGACTGATGGTTCACCTTACTGCCGACGGCCTCGTGACGGATGTGGACATCGCCGATGAATAGGCTTTCTTTCGCATTTTTGCTCGCGGCCGCGCCGCTCCTGGCGCAAGGCAGAGAACTCACCGTCGCCGACAGCTCCCCATTTCGGCCGCTCGCGTTGCCGTCGCCCAACGAGCAACGCGGCGGTTCGGGACGTCCGGGTCCGCGCTATTGGCAGCAGCGCGTGGACTATCGCATCACCGCCACGCTCGACACGGCGACGCACGTGCTGCGCAGTCGAGAGACCATCCACTACGTGAACAACTCGCCGGATGCGCTGCCGTATCTGTGGCTGCATGTCGAGCAGAACATCTGCGGACCGACGAGCATCACGAGTATTCTGAATGCGCCGCCGCTCGTCTTCGGCGAGACGGCGTTCGACTTCTCATGCGGCGCGTTCACCGGCAGCCCCACGCTCGAGTCGGCGAAGGTGAATGGCGTCGACGCGAAGCGGACGCGGTTCGGCACCACCATGCGCATCGATCTCGCGAAGCCGCTGGCGTCGGGCGCGTCGCTCGACATGGAGTTCGCGTGGTCGTTCACCGTGCCCGAACAGGGCGCGGGTCGCATGGGTCGCGACGGCGCGTTGTACGAGATCGCGCAGTGGTATCCGCGCATGGCTGTGTATGACGACGTGCGCGGCTGGAATCACGAACCGTACATCGGCGCCGGTGAGTTCTATCTCGAGTACGGAAGCTTCGACGTCTCGCTCACGGTGCCGGCGAGTTACATCATCGCGGCCACTGGTGAGCTGGTGAATCCGGCGCAGGTGCTGACGTCCGCGCAACGAGCGCGACTTGTCTCTGCGCGGAAATCGGACAGCGCGATCGCAGTCATCACGCGCGACGAAGCTGGCAATCCGGCGCGCACGAGACCGGGCAATCATCCCTACACCTGGCGCTTCACCGCGCACAACGTTCGCGACTTCGCTTGGGCCGCCGCTCCCAACTGGATCTGGGAAGCCAGCAACTACGACGGCATTCGCATCGAGACGCTGTATCGCCCAGCCGCGGACAAGTGGCCCGAGGCGCACAAGATGGCGCGCGGCGCGATCAAGCATTTCAGCGAGCAGTGGTATCGCTACCCCTACTCACATGCCACCACGGTCGAAGGGCCCGTCGGCGGAATGGAGTATCCCATGCTCACGTTCGTCGCGAACAACACGACGCGCGAGATCCAGCAGTGGGCGCTCGCGCACGAGTTCGGCCACGAATGGTTTCCGATGATCGTCGGCTCCAACGAGCGGCTCTACCCGTGGATGGACGAGGGCTTCAACACCTTCATCGACCTCGACAACGCGGCGGAGTACTTCAAGGGCAGTGCGTATGGCGACACGATCAACGCGAATCCGCTGCACATGTCGCCCGAACACACGAAGCCTGGTGAGGAGCAACCGCTGATCAGCAATCCCACCGAGGTGCGCGACCTCATGTGGGTCGGCTACCAGAAACCAGCACTCATGCTGCAGACGCTCCGCTTCGAAGTGCTCGGCAAGGAGCGCTTCGACCATGCCTTCCGCGCGTACATCCGCGCATGGGCATACAAGCATCCCACGCCTGCTGATTTCTTCCGCATCATGCGCGATGCGTCGGGAATGGAGCTCGACTGGTTCTGGCGGGACTGGGTATTCTCGACAGCTCGACTCGACCAGGCGGTGGAGTCAGTGTCGGTCGACAGCTCCGGACACGCCAACGTGCAGATCGCGAATCGTGGCACGATGGTCATGCCCGCCGAGCTGCGGCTCACGTACGACGATGGGTCAGTCGAGACGGTGAAGCTACCCGTCGAGATGTGGAACCTGGGTCAACGTTTTACGTATCGCGTACTGTCAAAGAAGAAGGTGCAGCGTGCCGAGGTTGATCCGCGATCGGTAATGCCGGATGTCGATCGGTCGAATAATCGGTGGCCACGGTAAATTTTTCTGGAGGTGGTCGCCGGCAGGTGATGCAACAGCGAAACGACAACCAATTTCTTTGGGACTTGAACGGAGTTGACGGATTTGAACGGACACTGCGTCAGCTGTCCAATCCGTTAAAGTCCGCGCCCCAAATCAGTTCACTGGTTGCCGGGCGGGGCGGCCCGGCTAGACACCTTTCTTGACTGCGACAACGATCCGGCAGTTTCCCACAGACAGGAGCTTCCTCGTGCACCGCACCCGCCGCTTTGCGCTTCTGCTCGCGTTGATAGCACTGCCCGCGCTCGCACATGCACAGGTCCCCGGCATCGCATACAAGAAGTTCGTCCTCCAGAACGGACTCACCCTCCTCGTTCACGAGGACCACAAGGCGCCCATCGCCGCCGTCAACATCTGGTACCACGTCGGCTCCAAGAACGAGCGCGCCGGCAAGACCGGCTTCGCGCACCTCTTCGAGCACCTCATGTTCAACGGCTCCGAGAACTACAACGACGACTACTTCAAGGCCGTCGAACCACTCGGCGCCACGGACCTGAACGGCACCACCAACGAAGATCGCACGAATTATTTTCAGAATGTCCCTATTTCGGCCCTCGACCGGATTCTCTTCCTCGAGTCCGACCGCATGGGACACCTCGTCGGTGTCATCGACACGGCGCGGTTGAACGAACAGCGTGGCGTCGTGCAGAACGAGAAGCGCCAGGGCGAGAACGAACCGTACGGCAAGGCGTGGATCACCATCGCCGAGAATACGTTTCCGAAGGGACATCCGTACTCGTGGTCGGTGATCGGGTCGATGGACGACCTCAACGCGGCATCGCTCACCGATGTGAAGGACTGGTTCAAGACCTACTATGGCCCGGCGAACGCCGTCCTCGTCATCGCCGGCGACGTCAACACCAACGACATCAAGCAGCGCGTCGAGAAATACTTCGGCGACATCCCCTCCGGCCCGCCCATCATCAAGCACCAGGCGTGGATCGCGAAGATGACCGGCGAGCATCGCCAGGTCATGCAGGATCGTGTACCGCAGGCGCGGCTCTTCAAGGCCTGGAACATCCCCGAGTACGGCGCGCCAGACCAGACGTACCTCTCGATGGCGTTCGACATCCTTGGCTCGGGCAAGACGTCGCGCCTCTACAAGCGCCTCGTCTACAAGGATCGCATCGCGTCCGACGTCGAGGCGTTCATGGACGATCGCGAGATCGCCAGCCAGCTGTTGCTCCTGGTCACCGCACAACCCGGTGGCGACCTCGCTGCCGTCGAGCGTGTGCAGGAAGAGGAGTTGAAGAAGTTCATCGCCGGTGGACCGACCATCGAAGAGCTGAATCGCATCAAGACGCAGAAGCGCGCGGCCTTCATCCGCGGCATCGAGCGCATTGGCGGGTTCGGTGGCAAGTCCGATATTCTCGCGCGTGGCATGGTGTTCCGCGGCGATCCTGAGGCCTACAAGACCATCCAGAAGCGCATCGCCTCGGCGACCGCCGACGATCTTCGCTCCGCCATGCAGCGCTGGATGGTGGGCGGCGTCTACGCGCTCGAGGTGCATCCCTTCCCCGAATATCAGGAAGTCGCGTCCACGCTAGACCGAAAGAAGCTGCCCGACATCGCCGCTCCACCCGCGGCCCCGCTGGCTGCTGCCGAGCGTGCGACGTTGTCCAATGGAATGAAGGTGGTGCTGTCGCAGCGGTCTGCCGTACCAGTCGTTCGCCTCTCGATGAGCATCGACGGTGGCTACTCGGCGGACGATCCGAAGAAGCTTGGCGTCGCCGGCATGACGATGCAGATGATCACCGAGGGAACGACGTCGCGCTCATCGCTCCAGATCTCCGACGAGCTCGCGTCACTCGGCGTCAACCTCAACGCCGGCGGTGATCTCGATCAGGTGCGCATCTCGATGTCGGCACTCAAGGACAAGCTCGACGCCGGACTCGCACTCTACTCGGACGTCGTGCTGCATCCATCCTTCCCGCAGAGCGACCTCGATCGCGTGAAGCAGATCGCGCTGGCCAACATCAAGCAGGAGCAAGTCCAACCGTTCAGCATGGGACTTCGCGTGCTCCCGCTTCTGCTCTACGGACCGACGCACGCGTACGGCCAGCCCCTCACGGGGAGCGGGACGGAGTCCTCCGTGCGCGGCGTCACGCGCGACGATCTCGTGAAGTTCCATCAGACCTGGTTCAAGCCGAATCACACGACGATCGTCGCCGTCGGCGACATCACGATGCCCGAGCTCAAGGCGAAGCTCGAGCGGTCGTTCGCGTCGTGGAAGCCCGGCGATACTCCGCCGATGAACGTCGCAACGGTTCCCGCGAAGGACAACAAGAACGTCTTCATTCTCGATCGACCGGGTGCGGATCAGTCCTACGTGCTGGCCGGTCAGCTCATCGCACCCAAGGCGAACGGCGACGAGATTCCTTTCCAGGTATTCAACGATGCCTTCGGCGGCGCGTTCGTCTCGCGCATCAACATGAACCTGCGCGAGGACAAGCACTGGTCGTACGGCGCATTCAGCTTCCCTATCGATGCACGAGGCCAGCGCATGTGGATGGTGATGGCGCCCGTGCAGACCGACAAGACGAAGGAGTCGCTCGCCGAAGTCGTGAAGGAGTTGCGCAACGCCGTCGGGGATAAGCCGCTCACGACGGCCGAGATCAACGACGCGAAGGATCGGCAGGTGAAGACGCTGGCCGGCCGCTGGGAGACCAGCGCTTCCGTGGTCTCTGCGCTGAACGAGATCGAGACGTATGGATTGCCGAAGGACTACTACGTCACGTACGCGAATGCGGTACGCAATGCGTCGGACGCGCAGATCAACGCTGCGGCTAAAAAGTTCGTCACACCAAGTCAGCTCGTGTGGGTCGTGATTGGTGATCGTGCGAAGATCGAAGCTGGCATCAGGGAGTTGGGACTTGGCGAAATCAAGATTCTCGACGCCGACGGGAGGCCGAAGGGCCTGACGCCATGACGTCTGCGCAGTTCCCTGCCGAAACCTCCGCTGACGGCGCATTCGTCCGTCAGCGGTATCGGTTTCGCGACCGCATCACGGCGGATGGATCGTCCGGCTTTCCCGCTGAAGCTGGACGCTATCATCTGTACGTCTCGTTGGCGTGTCCGTGGGCGCATCGCGCGATCATCGTGCGCGGATTGCTCGGATTGGAGGACACCATCTCGATGTCGGTCGTCGATCCCGTCCGCGACGAGAGAGACTGGGCCTTCCGCGAGGGTGATGGCCACGGCCTGGATCCGGTGTGCGGCTTTGCGTTTCTCTCGGAGCCGTATTTGCGCTCCGATCCTTCGTTCACCGGCCGAGTCACGGTGCCGTGCATCTGGGATCGCGTCACGGAGCGGATCGTGACGAACAACTACCCCGACATCACGATCGACTTCGAGACGCGGTTCATGGCCTTTCATCGACCTGGTGCGCCATCGCTTTATCCAGTTGATCTTCGCGAGGAGATCGACGCGGTAAATGCCGTCGTCTACGAGGACGTGAACAACGGCGTGTATCGCGCCGGCTTTTCCACGTCGCAGGAGAAGTACGACACTGCGGTGCACGCACTATTTGCGCGGCTCGACTGGCTCGAGACCCGGTTGGCCAACCAGCGTTTTCTCGTTGGCAAGCAGTTCACGGAAGCCGACATCCGTCTCTTCACCACGCTCGTGCGCTTCGACGCGGTGTACGTCGGCCACTTCAAGTGCAACATCCGCCGGCTGGTCGATTACCCGAACCTCTGGGGCTATGCGCGCGATCTCTATCAGCGGCCCGGTTTCGGCGACACGGTGAACTTCGACCACATCAAGCGACACTACTACATGACGCACGATCACCTGAATCCATCGCGCATCGTGCCGGCGGGGCCACTCGTCGATTGGAGCACACCGCACGATCGAGCCCGTTTGGGATGATCGTTCGTGACGCACGACCCGACGAGCTCGAGACGATTCGTGCGCTGACCGTTCGCTCGTTCGAGCAGTACGGGTTGACGATGAGTCCTGGCACGTGGGCGGGTCTGCGCGGCGCCATCGATACCGCACTCGACTCTACGGAATCCGCGCACCGCCTCGTCGTGGAACGCGACGGAGTGATAGTCGGTAGCGTGCTACTCTTCGCTCCGTCGACGGATGCGTATGGCGGCGTCGCGAAGCGTGTCGACTGGCCGGAAGTTCGAATGCTCGCCGTCGAGCCCTCGGCGCGTGGATTCGGCATCGGACAGCTCCTCATGGACGAGTGTGTGCGACGCGCGCGACTCGATGGCGCGTCGACAATCGGGCTGCACACCTCCGACGCAATGCGTGCGGCGATGACGCTGTACACCCGCATGGGTTTCGAGCGCATGCCGGAGTTCGACTTCCATCCCGAGGGTGGGGACGTTCGAGTTGAAGCCTATCGACTGAACTTGTAGACGTGTCGAGGCTTCTCAGCGGCCTGTATACGCGTCTGTCGGATTCATCTCGCCAATGAAACAGGGAACTGTTTCATACACAGCGTTTGCGCTCCCTTCCCGGTAGCGCCATACTCGTTCACATGAACGACTCCCCTCTCTCCCGTCGACGGTTCCTCGGCGTAGCTGGTGGCGTCGCGGCGTGGCTCGTTGCAGCTCCCCCCGACCTGTTTGCCTCGAGCGCCGAAACCGCTCAGGCCTACAAAGTCCTCACTACCGAGCAAGCCGCCGCGTTCGACGCCTTCGCCGCACAGGTTATCCCGAGCGAGCTAGGCTCTCCCGGTGCGCGCGAAGCAAACGTCACCCGCTTCGCCGACAACGGGCTCGCCGGCTTCGCGAAGGCACAGCGCCCCGAATTCGAAAAGGCGCTGGCAGCGCTGAGTGCCCATGCTGGCGCGACACCATTCGCCACGATGACATCCGCTCGGCAGATCGAAGTCATGCGCGACTTCGACAAGGCGAATCACGGCGCGTTCGAGACCCTCCGCGCACCCGTGATCGCCGGCATGTTCGCCAACCCCAGCTACGGCGGCAACGCGGGCAAGGTCGGCTGGAAGCTGCTGGGCTTCGAGGATCGGTTCTTCTGGCAGGCGCCCTTCGGATACTACGACCAGCCAGCCGAGGCAAAGCGCCGTGACTGAACATGCCTCGGTCCGATATCAGCCGGGCGACGAAGTGGACTTCGTCATCGTGGGCGCGGGCGCTGCTGGCGGCGTGGTCGCACGCGAGCTCTCGCGCGCGGGCTTTCGCATTGTCGTGCTCGAGCAGGGTCCGTATCTGCGCGAGTCGGACTTTCGTCACGACGAGATTGGCGTCTCTCAGCTGCATGCGCTGACCAACGATCCTCGCGTCTCGCCAACCACCTTTCGCAGCAACGCGTTCGAGACAGCGAAGGAAAGGCCGGTCCTCTCGTACGGACGCATGGTCGGCGGAGGCACAGCGCACTTCACCGGGAACTACTGGCGCTTTCACGAAATCGACTTCACGGAACACAGCAAGAAGGGAGCAGTCGCGGGCGCCGATCGTGACGACTGGCCGATCACTTACGCCGAGCTGGAGCCCTATTATACAAAGGTAGAGTGGGAGATCGGCGTCTCTGGCCTCGCCGGCGCGAGCCCGTTCGATCCCCCGCGCAGCAAGCCATATCCCCTGCCGCCATTGCCCATCAAGCCTGGTGGCGTGCTCGCCGAACGCGGCGCGCGCAAGATGGGATGGACCGCCTTTCCCGCGCCCATGGCGATCCTCTCGCAGCCGTATCGCGGCCGCGCCGCGTGCGTGCACTGCGGTTTCTGCGAGACGTTCGGCTGCGAGATGCGCGCCAAGTCGAGCACACTGGTATCGATGATCCCCGAGGCCGAAGCGACCGGTAAGTGCGAGATCCGTCCGCTGAGCTACGTGCGAAAGGTCGAGACCAACGACGCAGGCCGCGTCACCGGCGTCACTTACTTCGACGCGCGAAAGCGTGAAGTCTTCCAACGCGCCAAGGCAGTCGTCCTCTGTGCCAATGGCGCCGAGACGCCCCGGCTGTTGCTGACGTCGGCGTCGAAGCGCTTTCCCGACGGCCTCGCGAATTCGAGCGGCTGGGTCGGCACGCGCCTGATGTTCAATGGCGGCGGGATCGCCGGCGGCTTGTTCGATCACGAGATCAACGGCTATAAGGGCGTCGTGGACTCACGCATCATTCACGACTTCTACCAGCTGGACCCGAAGCTCGGCATCGACGGCGGCGCGGGGATTGACCTGCGCTTCGATTTTCCGCCCATCGCCTACGCGATGTATGGGCTGCCGTTGGACGCGCCATCGTGGGGCGCAGAGTACAAGCGTCTCCTGCACGAGTGCTACACGCGCTCGATTTACGCACTCTGCCACACGACGTCGCTGCCGGTTGCCTCGAACTCCGTCTCGCTCGATCCCACAGTGAAGGACGCGTGGGGCATGCCCGCCATTCGCATGACGTTCAGCGAACATCAGAACGACCTCAAGCTCTACCAGTTCATGCTCGACAGAGCCATGGAGCTGCTCGGCGCAGCGGGCGCCGTGAAACGATGGGCCCATCCGCTCGATACCTACTGGCCAGCCGTGCACCTACTCGGCACCTGTCGCATGGGCAACGATCCTCAGCGCTCGGTGGTCGATCGCTACCATCGCGCACACGACGTACCGAACCTCTTCATCGTGGACGGAAGCAGCTTCGTCACCTCGGGCCGCGGTCAGCCGACGATGACCATCCAGGCGCTCGCCTTCCGCGCCGCCGAAAACATGGCGCGCATGGCGCGTCGCGGAGAGTTGAGTTGATGACTGAACTCACGATCGACAAATCCTCGACGGCGCTCGTGCTGATCGATCTCCAGCGCGGCATCGCCACCGGCAACCTCGCGCCCAACTCCGCGACTGATGTCGTTGCCCGCGCCGCCGAACTGGCCGCGGCGTTCCGGAAGAGTGGTGCGCTCGTGGTCCTTGTGCACGTCGATCCCGGTCCCAACGGCGTACTCTTTCCTCGGCCGCAGGCGGACAGTCCACGCCCGCCGTTCAACGCGCCGCCTGACTTCAGTGAGCTCGTGTCCGAGCTCGATCGCCAGCCGAGCGACGTCGTGGTCACGAAGCACCAGCCGAATGCGCTTTATTGCACGGACCTCGAGGTACATCTTCGCCGGCGCAGCATCAAGACCATCGTCCTCGCCGGAATCGCCACGAACCTCGGCGTGGAGGCAACGGCGCGCGCCGCATTCGAGCGCGGTTACGAGCAGATATTCGTCGCCGATGCGATGACGGCGCGCGCCGAGGTGCTGCACACGCACACAGTGACACACGTTCTCCCAACGATGGGGAGAGTGCGGACGACGGCAGAGGTCATCGCGTCTATCGCGTAGCTGCAGCAGCTGGTGCGACGACGACTCGCGTGGCGTCGAGTTGATACTCGGCCTTTCGCGGCAGCAGCGCCGCAACTCCGCTTGTCCACGCCTCGAACACGACGTCCGACTGCGCCATCGTGTCGATGAAGCGCGGTACGAGCATCGGATCGCTTTCACGGCTCGCAAGATCCGGCACGCACGTCGTCGCGTAGCGGACGTCGCATTCACGCAACCACTCGAAGAACTCCCCGGCGTAGTCGCCACTCGGATAGCAGAACTGCACCAATGGATTCTCCGAGCCGCGCAGCTCGCGAATGAGCCGCGCGTTGTCGCGAATCTCGCGCACGAACAGCGCATGGTCGCGCGGCGTACGGTGGCGGTGCGTGTGCAGCTGCACATCCACGAGGTCGGCCGGCAGCGCGCGCACCATGTCCGGCGTCATGATCTGCAGGGTTCCGCGCTCGACGATCGCGTCGTAGTCCACGCTGAGCATCGCGGCCAGGCGCGCCACGAGATCGTTCTTCTCCTCGGCCGTCATCTGCTCGCGCGTGGCGTGTGCATGTAGAGCATTTCGTGCGTGCTTCCGCTCAGCCTCGCTCTTCACCGTCAGCGGAATCGTCGAGGCACACAATGCAGCTACGTCGGCGGTGCTGTTCCGGCCCTTCCACAGCACATACGAAAGAATCGTATCGA
>JAQBPV010000398.1 GCA_028287345.1 Gemmatimonadota bacterium | reverse complement strand
GCGATACTCGAATCACGCAGCGCGTTTTGCATCGCTGCGCCACCCTGCACGATCACCCGGTCACCGACTCGAACCCGCACGATGCGATCGCCCTGTTTCTTCTGGCGACGATCCAGCGCGGCAAGTGCATTCACCGTCGACGCGAAGTCCTGCGTGTTCCACTCCCAATCGCCGCCAGCAATGCGATTTTGCTGTGCGAGTGTCTCCGCAATCGGGCCGATGAGCGCATGCGTGGGATCGACAGCAAGCGTCGCCATCAGCACGCGTGCGAGTGGACGCATGCGCGACTCGAAGTAGAACGATGCGCGACTGGTATCAGGCAGGGAAGCGCGTCGTCCTTCGATGCGAATCGACGCCCACGTCGGCTCCATCAGGCGACGAGCGGCCGCGGTTTGTCCCCGACGTGCAAGCACTTCGGCAAGACGAGCGCGATCCTCGATCGTGAGCTGCGCTGCTGAGCGCAACAACTCGTTCTCGATGGCGATGTCAGGACGCCCGTAACGACTGAGGAAGTCCACCGCGGCGACTTGCTCGCGCAGTCTGAGGTCGCGGCGATCCTTCCACCAGTAATCTACCGGCGTGAACTCCACCACCGAATCGGCGTGCAGTTGCGTCGTGAGATATCCGGCGAGGTTTCTCAGCACTATCGTATCGACCTTCACGTCACCCGCCGCTTCCTTTGCGTCGAGCAACATCATTCCCGCGTATGCGCTGAGCCACGCGGTCGACCAATCGGAACTCGACCAGTATCCGATACCGCCGTCGCCGCGCTGGCGCGCCGTGACGATCGCGACCGCGCGCGCGATCTCCCTTCTCGGATCGCCCTTCAGCTTTTCCGCGCCCGCCTGCATCTGTGCCCGATAGAGTGCGATGAGCGGAATCGCCGAGCTGGTAACCTGCTCCGTGCACTGGTACGGATAGATGCGTAGCGTGCGCTGGATGCCGCGAATCGTCGCGAGCGGCGACGTGCCTACGCTGAGCGACAGCCGTGAACGTTCGAGATCCATCCCCGGAGGTAGAGGCAGCTCCACGATGGTCGTAGTGTCGTACACGATGCCGGCGAGCGTATGCGTGACTGGATGATGATCGGGCCGCACGGGAATCGTCACGCGCACGGCATCGGCGTTCGTCGCATCCGTGACATCGAAGCGGAAGGACGCGCTGTCGCTCCGCGTCGCGAGGAATGGGAAGCGAACCTCGCTCCCACGCTGTGCCGCGAGCGTCGTCGTTTGCTCGGCATCACCGCGTAGCGTCGCTCCCGTCGATGCGGCCTTCACCTTCACGCTCACGCTCGATCCATCGCGACGATTGATCACCGCACCCGCGGTGAACTGGTCGCCAGGCCGCACGAATCTCGGCAGTGCCTGCCGCGCGAGCAGTGGCCGAGTCACGAGCATGCTCGACTGGCCCTTGCCGTATCGATCGCCCTGTGTGACCGCGACCGCCATCAAACGGAAGGTCGTGATGTTGTCGGGCAGCTTTGCACCGGCGACGACATTGCCCTGCGCATCCGTGACCACGGTGCCGAGAAAGAATGCGGTCGTCTGGAAGCGCGAGCGGACCACGTCGGCACCAGCTGCGCCACCACCGCCGCCGGGATCGCGCTGTCCTTTCTCACCTTCGGGAATTTGCGGTGCGACAGTCGTCATGTTGCTCGCCAGTCGCATCCCCAATCCGCGCTCCCGATAGATCAGGTCGAGCGGATCTGGTGTCTTGTAGCCCGTGAGCGACAACACACCTTCATCCACCGCCCACAGCGTGACCTCGCTCCGCTGTCCTCTCCCCTGCGCGTCACGCACCTGCAGGCGCACGCGCGCTGAGTCCGCCGGGCGATACTCGGATCGTTCGGCGGCCACCGTCACTGTGAGCCGTTTCACTTCTGGCGTGACGCGAAGCTGCGTATAGCCCGCGCGAATCGTCGGACGACCTGGATCATCCAGCGTGCTCGGAGCCGCGCTGCGTCCACGCGTCACGAGGATCGACACGAAGACGTTCGGCGCGAAGGCCTCCGTGATCGGAAGCTTGAGTGTGGTCGAGCCAGACGTGATGCGGATGCGGCGCTGTTCGATCAACCCTTCGCGCTCGATGGTGATCCACGCCTCGGCATTCGTGAACGGAGACGCGAAGAGCACAGTCGCCGTGTCGCCGACGGCATAGCGCGCCTTGTCGGGAATGACGTCCATCTTGAACTGCGTCTCGTCGCTCCACGGCACCCAGCCCGCGCCGGCGGCCCAGCGATAGAAGCTGGTCTTCACCGCGTGGTTCTTCGCGTCCTTCGCCGTCAGGGACACGATGTACATGCCGCCTTCCTTCGCCGAGAAGGCACAGGGCGTCGCGGCGGCCGCGGTTGTGACGGTGCAGTGGGCAATCGTATCCGTCACCCACTCGCCAACGAGCTGCGAGTAACCGTTCCGCTCGCGGCGTACGCGATGCCATTCGCGTCGAGCGATCGTTCCGTCGACACGAATGCCGGACACCTTCTGGCCGTCGGGACGAACAGTCGTGATGTCGATCGACTGTTGCGTATTCGCCTTCCAGAAATAGTCGGTGCCCGTCGACTTGGCGGCGATGTAGAACTCCGCCGGATGCACGAGCGTCGTCGTGCGCGAGCTCACCGTCTGCCGGTTGATATCCGTGACTGTCGCTTCGATCGTCACACGTGCCGCTCGGCCCTTTGGTGTCGCCGGCAACGTGACGGTGAAGCTGCGGGTGCCGCGTGCGTCGAGCGTGTCGGTCTTGCTCTGGAAGACGTCGGTGCGGTCTTCCGAGCCCTCCTCCCACCACGAGCCGGAGTCGCCGATGTATGCGCCGTCTGTGCCTGGGATCTCGAGCTCCCACGAGTAGACCGGCGTCTGCTGTGCGCTCCATGACACCACTGCTCGGCCCATCGGAGCGCCGAACAGGTAACGTGCCTGCGCCGTCGCCGTGAACTTGTCGCCAGGTAGGCGATTGGCCGTTGGCGCCGTGACGTCGACGAGGAATTCGGGCGGACGATATTCGGCCACGCGAAAGTCCGTGCCCGCTACGGAGCGCCACTTGCCGTGCCGCTTCACGCGAACCTCGGCGCGATAGTAGCCGACAGCAGCCGTTGCGGGTAGGACAACTGATTGATCGGCGGTACCGAATGACGACAGCGTCGTCGTCACCTCCCGAAGCATCCCTTCGTCGCGATCATGGAATTGCCAGTTGATCGAATCACCCGCAGCCGGTGCGCGCAGTGCGCCGAGTGTTCCGTTGCGGACGATCGCCTTGGCGTAGACGCGCTCACCCGGCCGATAGATGCCGCGCTCGGTGAACATCGCGCCGGCCACGGGAAGACGTGTGTCGCCGTAGGCGCTGTAGACATTGAAGCGATACGGTGAGAGGTCGGGATCATAGCGATTGATCGCCGTGATGGCGCGGTCAGTGCCGAGCGTAACGCTGAGGTAGCCCTCGAAATTGCTGCGCCAGCCTTCCTCGTCGTCGTCCGTGGTGTCGGTCGGTGTCAGATCGACGAACCGGTCGAATCGTGCGATGCCTTCCGCATTGGTGCGCGTCGTCGCGATGCGGCGGCCCGCGGCGCTGAAGAGCACCACCGTCGCGCCGGCCTTTGCCTTGCCATCATTCACACCGGTGACCCACACCACGCCGTCGTTGAGGCCCATCTTGGCGTGCACGCCGAGGTCCGTCACCTGGATGAGCGCGGGAGCGCCGTCGGTGCGGGTGGTGATGCCCGCCGCGCGTCCGCCGATCTTCACCGCGAACAGTGCTGGCGTTCCTGCCTTCATCGCGTTGAGCGTCGGGATGCGCACACCCGTGATCGACGGGCGGTCGACCACGTTGCGCACAGGAATGCGAACGACATTGGCGTTGCGCACCAGTGCGTTCCAGAGCGTGTCGTCACCCCACGTGAACTTGTTGAGCACATGGGCTTCGAGTGATTCCGGCACGGCGACGATCGTCGCGATGAGCGTGTCCACGTTCACGTGCTGCACCGCGAGCGTATGTGAGCCCACACGTTCGACGAGCAGTCGCCCGAAGGCATGGTTGATCGATGGCGTGTAGCCGGTGGTCCGCATCCCCGCGGCAGGATTGCCGGTGAGCGATTGGCCGAAGACGTCACGCATCGCGGTGTCGGCAACGAGCGCATAGCCTGTGCGCGGCTTGAGCGTTGCCTCGAGCGTCCACACTCTCGACTCTGCGCCCGTGTCACGCACGGTGAACTTCGTCTCGGGCAGGAGGTGCACGCGACGCATCACCTCCGCGCCGCGCACCGGATTGGAGAAGATCACGAAGACTGGCCCGGTAGGACATTCCTTCGAGCCATTTGCGCAATTCGCCTCGCCAAGCCGGAAGTCGCCGTAGGTGGCGAAGTTCAGGCGCACCACGCCGTGCGTGAGCGGCTCCTCCACCTCCACCGGCGCCACGAGATCGGCAACGCAACCGCGTGGCAGCACGGTCTGCGGTGTGAGTGTGACGACGCGCCGCAATGAATCCACCGACCGGTCGCGATCGTAGCCGCCTGCTTCCTGAATTGCATTCCGCTCGCCCTTCCCGATGCGCCGCTGCGACTCGGCGACCAGTCGAATGATGCGCTGTCCACCACACGTTGCGTTGAGCTCGATGTACGACGCTGCCGTCAACTTCTTGAGATCGGCCGCGGTCGAGTAGACCAGGTCGAACTTCTGGTTGGGCACGACATGTTCCGCACGCGGTACACCACGATATGCACGCTGTCCCGTGTCCCGCGGACCGACGGGGAATCCAGTCAGCAGCGTTGGCCCGCGCACGCGAAAGCTGAAGCCATACAGTTCGGCGAGCGTGGTGCCGTCCATCGCGCGAAAGTTGTTCGCGACCGTCACCGTGTACTCGGTGCCCGGTACGAGCAGCGCGGACGGAGTGAGACGAATCGTCACCGGATCGCGCCATTCCAGCTTGCCTGGAATCGCTGGCATCACACGGAGGATCGTCGTCGCATCGACCGTGCGATCGAGCGAACCGGCAACTGGCCGATCGAAGGTGACCGCGATGCGCGCCAGCGGCGTCGCATCGTCGGTGGGAGTGACACGCACCACGCGCAACGGCGTGTCCCGCTGCGCGAATGCGCTGGCTGGACACGCCGTGATAATCGTAAGAAGCAGCAGTGCGGCAACGTAGGAGCGCATTACGTCGGATCCAGCTGGTGAGTGTTCCGCGCTAAGCTACGACCCGCCGAACCTTGCCGCGATTGGCCCCTCTCCCACGCGGAACGGCCCCGAGAGATCGTAGTCCGTGACGAGCTCGGTGAGCTGCCATGCTTTGCGCA
>JAQBPV010000377.1 GCA_028287345.1 Gemmatimonadota bacterium | reverse complement strand
CCAGCGTAGATGCTGACCGCCCTGCTCTCCGTCACCGTCCTCGGCTTCCTGCTCGGCATGCGCCACGCCACCGACCCCGATCACGTCGTCGCGGTGACGACCATCGTGTCGCAGCAGCGGTCGCTCGCCAAGGCCGCGCGCACCGGCATTCTGTGGGGCATTGGACATACGGCGACGATCATTCTCGTCGGCGGCGCGATCATCGTGCTCAAAGTGCAGCTCTCGGCGATTCCGGTACGCGTTGGACTGTCCCTGGAGTTTGCCGTCGCCGTGATGCTCATCGTGCTCGGGCTGCTCACGCTCGCCGGTGGCGAGCGACGTGTGGCGGACAGCACCGCGCGTCCGCTCACCGTGGGATTCGTGCATGGCCTCGCCGGGTCCGCCGCCGTGGCGACGCTGCCGCAAGTCGCGCTCATTCCAAATCCGGGATGGGCACTCGCGTACCTTGGCGTGTTCGGCCTCGGCACCATCGTCGGCATGCTGTTGATCACCGCGTCCATCGCCGCGCCGAGTCTCCTCGCGGTGCACAAGTTCGCGGGCTTGAATCGCAAGCTGCGTATTGCCTCGGGGGTCGCGAGCATCGCGTTCGGACTGTTCCTCGCGCATCGCATTGGCTTCGTCGACGGACTGTTCACCTCCGCGCCCGAGTGGACTCCGCACTAGAACCGGCGCGAGTGCGCCGGTTCGGAACGCTGTTGAGGCGGTGGTTCCGCGCGAACGGCCGAGATCTTCCGTGGCGCAAGACGCGTGATCCCTATCGGATTCTCGTCTCGGAGCTGATGCTGCAGCAGACCCAGGTGTCGCGCGTCGTGCCAAAGTATGCCGAGTTCCTCGAGACCTTTCCTACGCTGCACGACATTGCGCGCGCGCGGCCGAAGCGCGTGACGGAGGCGTGGTCCGGGCTCGGCTACTATGCGCGAGCGCGAAATCTTCACGCGTTGGCGAAGGTGGTGACGGATCGCGGGCGGAATCCGTATGCGACGCTGCCGCCCGATGCCGTTTCTCTCCGCGAATTGCCTGGCGTGGGCGCCTACACGGCGGGGGCGGTGAGCTCGTTCGCGTATGAGCGTCGCGCGGAGCTCGTGGATACGAACGTCGCGCGCGTGCTCAAGCGCGTGTTCGCGCCCGATCTCGTGATCAAGTCGACGAGTGGGCAGAAGCGATTGTGGGCAGTGGCGCGTGAGTTGTTGCCGCGGACCGGTAAGGCGACGTGGACGCACAATCAGGCGTTGATGGAGCTCGGGGCGTTGGTGTGTACCGCACGGGTTGCGCACTGTGAGGTGTGTCCCGTGCGGACGGTGTGTGCAACATTCGCCGCCTCCTAACTACTTCTCGAAGGGCTTCTCCAACTCGTCCACCACATCCAGGATCGGAGTCGCCAGCTTCGCGTAATCAGCCGGGGACTTTGCCTTGCCGAGTTGCGCAACGAGACTATCCGTCGTCGCCGCCGCGGCTGTCGCGCCGGCACTGACGACCGTTGGTTTCACCGCCTCCCACGTCCTGGTCAGCTCGGCCGCAGTCGCCTTCAATTTCGCCGTGTTCTTGCGCGCCGCCCAGATCTCGAGCTCACGACCGTAATAATCGAGCCTCACGATATCCGCCGGCATCTTCGGATGGTACTTCTCGGTGAACTTCGCGCCGAGGAAAGTCACGCGATTGGCCGCCTCGATTGCCGCCTCACGCTGCTTACCCGCAACCGCAGTATGCAGCGTATCGAGGACGCCCCGAATGTCCGACGCTTCGCTGGCGCTGAGCGCCTTCGCGGCAAGGTCGAGTGAATCCAGGCTGATCTGCGCCTTCGTCCAGTCGTTGGCCTTGGCCTGATCATAGAGGTTCTCGCCGTGCGTGCCGACATCGGCAACAGCCTTCGGGATCCCAGCGTTTCCAATGGAATCCGCGGCGTGATCGGCGATGGCCGCCGCCGTGGAGTTTGCAGCGACCGCAGTGTCGGCCTTGTTTGCCTTCGTGCCACAGGCTGCCGCGAAGGCGATGACGAGGGCGAAGAGTGGGGTGACGCGCATGAAACGGTTCCTCGGCTGAGGTGTGATCGACCCTCTGGATGAGAGGCTCAGAACGGTGAGTCGAACGTGAACGTCGGACGGAGCAGGAGCGCGTTGGTGTTGTCGTACGTGGCGCCAAGCGAGAAAAATCGGCGCGGTGAAAGCGCATAGCGGAACCCGAGCATGCCGACTTGCTCCGCACCGGCAATCTCCGGCGCCGACACGCTCTCGAGGCCGCCGGCGCCCGCTGCCGTAGTACTCAGCACTTCAGCGAGGAGATCAAGGCGCGGACTCCAGCGGCGAGTGACCGCCAACGCAACGTTCAACGTGTTCTGTACCAGGACGTTCTTCGGCTTCCCGACGAAGGAATATCCAACATTTGCGTGCACGTCGATTGAACCAAATTGCTTGCTCGCTATCAGATAGGGGCTGAAGTCCACGCGTCGCGTGCCGATGAGGGTATCCGTCGCGGTCGGAAGCTTCACCTCTGCGGCCAGCGCAACTGCGGGCATCGTCCTGGTTTCCTGATTCGTTAGCCACTGCATAGTGACTTCGAGGTCCCCTGGTCCCGTGGCAACTCGTCCACGCTTGGGGCGAATCGACGTGAAGAAAACCGGCTCGACGAGGAGCGCGAGGCGATTGCCGAGTCCATACTCGTACGCCACGGGAACGGCATGCTCCGTTCCCTGTGGTGAGCTTTGAAACTCGTACGCGATATTCAGCGTCGAGGAGCCACGCAGGGGGAGGCGCGCTGTTTCGGTTTCGAGCGGCTGTTGCGCCGCTGCGGATCCCGCAACGACGAGGACGAGTACTGCGATGAGATAGCGCATGGCCAACAGTAGGTCGCCCTGCCTGACAGTAGGGTGACGTCCTGCCTGACGAGAGTATGGCACACTCGCGTGTGCGGTCAGGCGGGCAGACTGTGCCATACGAAGCAACGGCTCAGCGACGGACCGCCGACTCGAAGAAGAAATCCAGCATCGCGGTGAGCGGCATCGCATTGCCGCGCAACCGGCTTCGCAGCGCAGCACCCTCCCAGCAGTCCACCAGTAGACTCGCCATGCGCCGCGTGTCAGAGTCGGCGGGGATATCTCCTCGCTCGCGCGCCTCTTCGAGGCAATCGGCGGTGCGTCTCGCAATCTCGGAGAAACACTTCTCGATCTTGTGACGGAACACGTCATTCGCACCCGACAGCTCCTGACCGAGCCCGCCGAGCAGGCAGCCCATGTATCCCTCTTTCTTGTAGCTCTGCTGCGTCAGCTCGAAGAACCGGCGCACCCGGGCGAGCGGTGGCCGGTCGTTGTCCGCGAGACATTCGTCGAGGCCCGCATGCACGCCAAGCATGTACGTGTCGATGACCTGGAGCGCGAAATCCTCTTTGTCCTTGAAATGGTGATAGAACGAGCCCTTGGGCGTATGCGCGGCATCGAGCAGCGGCTGGATGCCCAGTCCGTGATACCCATGCTCGAGCAGCATGCCCATGCCAACGTCCAACAGGCGCTGCTTGGTCGACACCGTCAACTCTTGATCTTCTCGATCATGTGCCCGATGACGTGACTGTGTTCCCGCTGTGGGCTGAACATCACGATCTCCGCGTCAGCATTGACTTGCACGTTATGCCCAGGCGGCCAGTAGAACAGGTCGTTCGCTGTCACGGTTTCCCGCGCGCCCTCAGCGTCAGTCGTCGTGAGCTCCCCGCGCAAGACGAAACCCCAGTGCGGACACTGGCACAAATCACCATCCAATCCCACGAAGAGGGGAGTGGTATCCACCCCCGCCGCTAACGTGAAATACTCGCTGCTGATCTGATCGTATCCGCTCACATCGCCGAAGTTCTTCTGTTGCCGGATCACCACACCCGGTATTTCCATCTGGACGTCCACATCGTCCTTCGCAATCCGCATGGTGTTCCTCCTATGCAGTAATTGTCGACGCACTAGACCGAACGGTCTAGTGCGTCAGTATACCGCATTTTCGTGCGCCGTCAATGGACGTTTCAGTCCACCGCGGTGATCTCGCGCGCTACGGCACGCTGATCGGCGCCGACCACCGGAACGATCCCCACTCCATCACGAGCGATCCCTTGTTGGCACCTGCGGGGACAATCGAGATCGTGAACTCCTCCACCGGCGACGGCAGCGTCTCCGTGGACATCTTCGCCATGCCGAGGTCGTGCGCGTCGTCGTACTCGGTGCCCCACTGGCCGGTCTGCTTGTTCACGACGAGCTCGGCGCCGCCATTCTCGCGTGGGACGGTCCAAAGCGTGTACTTGCCGGCCGGTACCTTGAGGCCCGCCAGCGTAATGGGTGCAGACGTCGAGAACTGCGTCGCGGCGTTGGCGCCCGTGCGCCACACGAGATTGTATGGAAGGATGCCACCTGCGAGCACGCGCCCGCGCGCGAGCGGACGACCGTAGTCGATCCAGAAAGTCGCCGCGCCGACGCTGGCGCGCGCAGTGTCCCTGACGCTGAGTTGCTTCGCGCCGCCCGACTTTGCCTCGGCCTCGGCAAAGCGAGCTCCGATCGCGGCGATGTCGGGCGTTTCCTTCAGGCGAGTGACGTCCACCTTGTACGTCGTCCGCGCGCCATTGTACGTGAGCATGTGATGCGCCGAGTCGAACGTCGCCTCTCCGATGCCGGAGAGCCAGTCGTGGCGGATCTCGGCGCGTCCGCCCTTCAACGGACGCACGAAGCCCTCGTGCAGTGGAAAGCGGTCGAACTCGCGGTCGATGTAGAACTGCCTGAGGCGAACGCTGTCACCAGCGGCGAGCTTCAGCGAATCGGCACGTTGCAGGGCAGCGGCGAAGTACAGGTCGTAGAGGCTGTACATCTGCGGAAGGTGCGCCATCGCGATCGTGCCACCCGTGGCGAATGCGCTGGTCTTCGTTCCCGTGGAATCCGTCTTCGTGATATGCACCGAGTCGCGCGAGACATCGGCGACCACGTGACGCACGCGCTGCGCCGGCGGCTCGCTCGGCGTCGTGATGTCCATGGCGAGATGACGGATGCCGCCATCCGGGCCGAGCGTGATCTCCGTGTGTCGTTGGCGAACGCGCGGAAAGCGGTCGACTTCATCGCTCACCAATCGGTCGCCCGTGCGCGTGACGTGCTCCACTGACACGGTATCGCGCCCCAATTTGGCGACGAAGCCGTACTGCTCGGCGGGGGTGCTGCAACTGGATGTCGCGAGTGCAACGGCGAGGACGACGAGGCGCTTCATCGGAACATCCCCCGGGAACACGTTTGGATTCGGTTGTCGGCATTGTGGCGCGAGCGTGAGTCCAGCGTCAGCAGAGCTCGGTGCTCACTCTCGCGTTTCAGTAAGCGTGAGACACCGCCAGGTGACGGTACGTTGACACAGGAAAGGCAACGAAGACAGATAAAACACCCCCTTTTCTCGCCGGAAGTGCGTAGAAACGACAGATGTCGCACGGCGTTTGGGCCTTTCGTTGGCCATAGCCATTGTAAAGGAAACGCGCGACGCTTGATTCCATGGTATTGAGCACGTGAATTAACTCGATGACGAGGATTCCTGGTGGACGGCAAGCTTCAGTCACAGCTCAAGCAGTCTCGGCCATTCCGGAGCTCGGAAGAGCAGCTGTTCCTCAACCTGCTCCGCACGGCGCGCCAGTTCCTCGACGACTTCGATCGCCTGCTTCGTGGTCACGAGTTGACGCAGCCGCAGTACAACATCCTTCGTATTCTGAGGGGCGCGGGCGCCGCGGGTTTGCCGAGTGGCGAAATCGGTGAGCGAATGGTGGGACGCGACCCGGACGTCACTCGTCTGCTCGATCGCATGGAGGAGCGGGAACTCGTCTCGCGCAGGCGAAGCACTACCGATCGCCGAGTGGTGACGACGCAGTTGACGGCGTCGGGGCTGCGCTTGGTGAACGATCTCGATGCGCCAATCGCGGCCATGCACGTGCAGCAATTCGGGCATCTCTCCGAGGACGAGATGGCTGACCTCAATCTGCTCCTCGAGCGCGCGCGCGACGAGGATCGGCGATGACTATCGTGTCGTCGAGCTGGACGAGCCCCTGAAATCTTCGCTGTGACGTCCGGCGGCCGGCGGGGGTTGAGCAGGTGCGTCCCAGTCGGCGCTTGCGTTCAGCAGCTCGAGGTCTCGCATGCGCTCCAGGTCAGTGTGTATCCGCTTTGGCATTCTCGCTGCCCTGTTCACGCTCAGCGTGAACGGTTGCAAGTCGACGGTCACGGGCCCGAAGAGCGAGCTTGAAGAAGCGCGTGCGCGATGGTCGATGGTTGCGCCAGCTGCCTACACCGTCGTCGTCAGCCGCTCGTGCGAGTGCCTCGAGGCAGCCGTCGGCCCGGTGCTCGTGACGGTGCGGAACGGCGTGGCGCAATCTCGGCTGTATACGCAGTCCGGAGCACCCGTCGCGACCACCCATGACGATCGGTTTCCGACGGTCGACGAGCTGTTCGCCATCATCGAGGCAGCGATGCGGGACGGCATACAGCCAATGGACGTGACGTATGATCCCACGTTCGGCTACCCGACGCGCGTGTTCATCGGCGACACCTCGGCCGACGGCGGGGAAGCGTACTTCGCTCGCGACCTGCACATTCAGTAGCAGCCCTCCTCGGTAGCGTCGGCGACCGTCGTGCATACTATTCTGCACGATGATCATAGCGAAGACCTGCCGTGGGTGAGACGAGAGCCGGCATCGTCGGAGGATTGGGTCCTGAGTCGACGATCGACTACTATCGCCGCCTGTTCGACGCGTGGAAGCGACAGGATCCAGGGACGTCGCCGGCGCTCGTCATCGACAGCCTCGACGTCCAGGTCGCGCTGCGTCTCGTCGAGCACGATCGGCCGGCGCTGATCGAGTACCTGCTGGTGTCCTTGAAGCGATTGGCCGGCGCTGGTTGCGACTTCATTGCCATGACCGCGAACACCGCGCACATCGTGTTCGATGAACTGGCGGAGATCTCGCCCGTGCCGATGTTGAGCATCGTCGAAGTGTGTGCGAACGAGGCACACCGCCTCGGGTTGCGACGACTGCTCCTCCTCGGAACGGGGTTCACGATGAATGCGCCCTTTTATCCCGCGGTGTTCGCACGGCATGGCATCACGGTACTCACGCCAGGTGACGAGGAGCGAGCGTGGGTACACGCTCGCTACATCGGCGAGTTGCTCGTGGGTGACTTCCGCGACGACACGCGCCTGCAGTTCATCGCGCTCATCCAGCGAATGCGCGATGAACACGGCATCGACGGCGTGATACTCGGCGGCACGGAGCTGCCGTTGTTGCTGCGCGCGGAGAACTTCGCCGACCTTCCGATGCTGGACACGACGGCGCTCCACGTGGACGCGATCGTCGCGCGGCTGCGAGCGACCTCCTGACGAGCGCCGATGAGCATCGCCGATAGCGACAGGGACTTCCGCGATTCCATCGCGGGAGTGTACGACTCCCATCTCGTTCCGCTGATCTTCGAGCCGTACGCGGCAGACCTGGCGAAGCGACTCGCGTCACGCCCGGTGACGCGCGTGCTCGAGATCGCCGCGGGCACCGGAGTCGCGACTCGTGCGATGGCATCCGTGCTGCCCGAGTCGGTTTCCATCATCGCGACGGACCTGAATCAGGCGATGATCGACCAGGCGATGGCGGTCGGTACGGCGCGGCCGGTCGAATGGCGTCGAGCGGACGCGATGCAGCTGCCATTCGCGGATGGAAGCTTCGATGCGGTCGTCTGTCAGTTCGGCGTAATGTTCTTTCCCGACAAGACGAAAGCGTTTGCCGAAGTGCGGCGAGTGCTGGCGCCTGGCGGGCTTTTCGTCTTCAACGCATGGGATCGCATCGAGGAGAACGAGATTCCCGATACAGTCACGAATGCGTTGGCGACATTTTTTCCAGATGATCCGCCGCGGTTCATGGCACGTATGGCGCACGGCTATTTCGACCGGGCGACGATCGAGCGCGATCTCGTAGATGGGGGCTTTACGAAGTCGCCAGAGATCACGACGGTCGCCGCGCGAAGCCACGCCGCGACAGCGCGCGATGCAGCGGTCGCGTTCTGTCTCGGCACGCCATTGCGCAACGAGATCGAAGCACGTGCATCGCACCGGCTTGCCGAGGCAACCGATGTGGTGACCGACGCAATCGCGGCGCGCTTTGGCCGAGGGCCCGTGGATGCGAAGATTCAGGCGCACGTCGTCATGATCGAGAACGGCTAGCTCCGGAGATCCCAGTGGCGCACTTCAACGTTCGTCGTACGATCACCCTGGCAGTGATTCTGACGGCCGCGTGCGCGATGTCGTCGAGCGGACAGCGCGGCCGCACGCGCGTTCTTCTCGACACCGACGCGAACAACGAGGTGGACGACCAGCACGCCATCGCCTACATGCTGTTCAATGGCAATGCATTCGACGTCGTAGGGATTACCGTCAACCGCACGCGTGGTGGAGGTAACGTCGAGCAGCAGGCGAAGGAGGCCGAGCGGGTCGTGAAGCTTGCGGGGTTGGAGCGCCGCTTTACGGTGACGCGTGGTGCCAACGGTTCGTTCAATGAAATCGTACGGCACATCGGTGAAACGGCGTTCGACGGGTCCGCCGCTGTGGACCTCATCATCCGGCGAGCGCATGAGCCGAGTGCTCTGCGCCTGGTGTTGTTGCCAATTGGCAAGCTGACGAACATCGCGCTGGCGTTGAAGAAGGATCCGTCAATCGCGTCGAAGGTGCGGATCGTGTGGCTCGGGTCCAACTATCCGGAGCCGGGCGAGTACAACCAGGAGAACGACGAGCCGGCGCTATCGTACATCCTCGACGTCGACGTTCCATTCGAGATCGCGCTCGTGCGCTACGGGACGTCGTCGGGGACAGCCGCGGTGCGTGTGACCCGCGAGGAGATTCGCGCGAAGATGGCCGGCAAGGGGCCCCGTGTTGCGGGCCCTGTGACGGGCCGAAATGGTGGGCGGTTCACCACGTTCGGGGACTACTCGATCGACCTGTTCGAGCACATCAATCTGGATGGAAATCCACCGTCGCGGGCGCTGTTCGACATGGCGGCCGTGGCGATCGTGAAGAATCCAGCGTGGGCGCACGCCGCTCTGATCCCTGCTCCGAAGTTGGTGAGCGGGAAGTGGGTCGAGCGCCCGAACAACACGCGGCGCATTACGCTGTGGGAGAACTTCGATCGCGAGGCGATTTTGAAGGACTTCTTTGCGTCGATGGACAGGCCGGTGCTGGCACGATGAACGTCGAAGTGCGAGACTCTCGCGTCACGACCACGGACAACAGCGATGCAACGCATGATCGTCATCCCGAGCCCTCGCGCCTTCGCGTTGGCCGTCTTCGCCTTGCTCAGCGCTCCGGCAAGGAGCGCCGCACAGGCTCCAGCAGGCGCGCCATATCCGCGTCCTCCGGGCGCACACGAGGTGGTCATCGAGCGCGCGGTGATGGTGCCGATGCGCGACGGTGTGCGGCTCGCGACGGATATCTACCGCCCGAAGGACGTCACCGGCGCCGTTCCGACGATTCTCATCCGCACGCCATATAACAAGTCGGCAAACCCGAACGGGGATGTCACGGCGCAGTTCTTCGCATCGCACGGCTATGGGGTCGTCGTGCAGGACGTTCGCGGGAAGTTCGCGTCGGAGGGGACGTTCCACGTGTACGAAGGCGACACGACCGACTGGTCCGACATGTTCGACTGGATCGGCGCGCAATCATGGTCGACCGGCCGTATCGGCACGTACGGATGCTCATACCTTGGCGAAGGGCAGATCGTGGCCGCGCAGCAACGGCATCCGCGCCATATCGCTGCCATCGCGCAAGCAGCGGGTGGCAACCTCGGAAGAGTGGGCCGCCTGCGGCAGTTCTGGGGATCAGTGGAAGGTGGCGCGTTTGCGCTGTCGATCAACTTTGGCTGGATGCCGGTGTTCGCGTCGATCGACAAGGGCGCACGACCGATGCCGAAGGTCGATCTCGCGTCGTTCGTTCGCACGCTGCCGTTGATCGACATGACGGATCGCGCCGGATCGCCATCCTGGGACTGGCGCAACTTTCTCGAGCGGTCACCGGATGATCACTGGTGGGATGATCGCGGCTATCTCACGGACAAGGACAGCGTGGGTGTCGCCGCGCTGCACGTGTCTTCGTGGTTCGACCTCGCCGGCGAAGCGTTGATCGAGGCGGAGATCTTTCGCAGGAATGGCGTGAACGATCGCGCACGCAACGGACAGTATGTGATCATCTCTCCCACGACGCATTGCTCGTCAGAGCGTTCGTCGGCCCAGACGAGAGTCGGTGATCTCGTGGTGGGTGATGCCCGTCTTCACTACTTCGATACGTATCTCGCGTGGTTCGATCGCTGGCTCCGCGGGAATGTGCATGCACTCGACTCGCTCCCGCGCGTTCAGTATTACGTCATTGGACGCAACGAGTGGCGCAAGTCGGACACATGGCCCGTGAAGGGCATGCGCGAGACGTCGTTCTACCTGCGCAGCGATGGCGATGCGAACTCGTCGAAGGGTACGGGTCGCCTGAGCCTCAGCGCGCCCACACGTGAGAAAGCCGACACGTTCACGTACGACCCGGGCAACCCGGTTCCATCGCGCGGCGGCTCGATCTGCTGCACGGGAAATCCGAAGGACGTCCCTGGCTCCTTCGACAACGCCGACATCGAGCTGCGCCCCGATGTGCTCGTGTACACTGGCGATGTCCTTCGGGATGGACTCGAGCTCACCGGACCGATGCGCGCCATCGTGCATTTGAGTTCCCGCGCGCCGGATACCGACATCACGGTGAAGCTGCTCGACGTCTTCCCCGACGGACGCGTGATGAACATGCAGGAGGGCATCACGCGTGTGCGCTATCGCGAGGGATTCGACAAGGGTCGCATGATGTCGCCCGACAAGGTGTACGAGGTCCCGGTCGCTCTACACGCGACGTCCTGGTTCCTGCCGGCTGGCCACAGGCTGCGAGTCGAAGTCTCGAGCTCGAACTTCCCGCACTTCGACCGCAACCTGAACACGGGTGGCCGCAACTACGACGAAACTGTCTTTCGCTCCGCGGCGAACAGCGTGCATCACACGTCGGCGTATCCGTCTCGACTCATTCTTCCCGTGGTGCGATGACCGCAGAAACGGCCACCGCCTGACACGGATAAAAGACACGGATAAAGAGCGCAAATCCGTGCGCGCTGTGCTGTCTGGTCGTAGCCCAGCGAAGATCTACTTCCGAACAGCGTCCTTCTTCCGGCCCTGGCCTGCCGCATAGTCGAGCGCGCCCGCGTACGGACGCTCGCCATAGCCGGTGTAGATCTGCCGAGGACGCGCGATCTTCTGCTCCTTGTCGTTCAGCATCTCTTCCCACTGCGCCAGCCAGCCGGCCGTGCGCGCCACGGCGAACAGCACCGTGAAGAAATCAGTGGGGAACGCCATCGAGCGATAGATCAGGCCCGTGTAGAAGTCGACGTTGGGATAGAGCTTGCGCGAGACGAAGTAATCGTCGGACAACGCGATGCGCTCGAGCTCGAGCGCGATCTCGAGGTCTCTGTCTACTCCTACGACCTTGAACACCTCATCAGCAAGCTTCTTCACGATGCGGGCGCGCGGGTCGTAGCTCTTGTACACGCGATGACCGAAGCCCATCAGCTTGTTGCCCTTGCCGCCCTTCACGCCTTCGATGAACGCGGGGACGTTCTTCACGTCGCCGATCTCCTTGATCATGTGCAGCACCTGCTCGTTCGC
>JAQBPV010000344.1 GCA_028287345.1 Gemmatimonadota bacterium | reverse complement strand
TCAACGGACCTGGATATTGACCGTTGAAGCCGTACATCGTGAACGTCTTTCCGCCAATCGAACGGCGAACTATCCGTGCGGCGAGCGTGAGAGTGTCTCCGTCGCGCAGCTTCGCGACTGTCGATGGTCGCGCTCTAGGCAGCGTCGCGACATCGATACCTGCGCCAGCGCGAAAGGGAGACACACTCGGTTGAAGCATATACATGCCCGGCATCGTCGGCATGCCGGGCGTCATCGGGGGCATCGTCCAACCGGATGAGGAAAAGTGCGCTGTACCGCTGTGAGACATCGTCGACGTTTTGCCGCCCGAGTCTCCGTTTGCTGCAGGCATCGCACCCGGCGCAGAGAAGTCGCGATGCGCCATCAGCCGCGCACTCGGCGAGGTGCCGCGCAGCACGAGTCGGCCTGTACGCTCGGCAACAACCGCCGATTTCTCCGCGCTCACGAGGATGCGAAACTGATTGTAGTGAAGCTCGCCAAGCTCGGTGTGGCCGTTCGTCACGACGCCGAGCTTGACCGCACTATCCAGCGCGATCGAATACGCCCATGCCACGAATACCGTGTAGTCGCCGAGCGAGCTCGCAGCGGGAAGGTTGGCAATCGTCGTCGCGAGACGTTGGCGCGGATGGCCGTCGGCCGTGACGGAAACTCCGAATGGAGTCGGCGCCGGCATGATCTCGAGCGTACCTGACACCTGAATGAGATCGGGTGTGGGAATCAGATCCGCACAGAGCAGACTTGGGCCCTGGTTCGTCGTCGGGCAGGTTGCACGCTCGTTACCGTGCGTGGCCGTCAGCGCTGCTCCTGCGATGAAGGCCAGCAGGGTCCCGACGCGAAGCGCCATCACACCCGATCTCCACGCCGCCGCACCGTGAGGTAGTAGACGGGAATACCAAACAGCACTGTCGCGAAGACGGCCGCCGTCGGCCACCGGCTCGCTGGCTCGATGAGGCCATTCAGCACGAGATATACGGTGGAGAGAATGAACACCGACGGCACGATCGGAAATCCGGGAGCGCGATACGAGGGGTCGTAGCCCGGACGTCGTCGAAGGCTGAACACCGACGCGACAGCGAGACCATAGAACGGAAGGATCGCCGTGACGAACGTGTCGGCAAGCTGCTCGAATGTCCTCAGCAGCACGAAGGCGATGCCGAGCACGGCACACAGCATGATCGAGACGTATGGTGTCTTGAACCGTGGATGCACCGCGGCGAACTGGCGAAACAACAAACCGTCGTCGGCCATCGCGAAGAAGATGCGCGGAGCGGTGAGCAGCGAGCCGTTCAGTGTGCCGAACGTAGAGACTACTACCACCACTCCGACAAACGTCACGCCCCATGTGCCGAGCAGAAGCTGAGCGACGTCGGCCGCAATGAGCTTGGACGTCCGCATCTGATCGATCGGCAGCACCTTCAGATACGCTATGTTGGCCGCAAGGTAGATCGCGATCACGGCAACTGTGCCGCCGATGAACGCGCGAGGAAGTGTGCGTCGCGGTTCCTTCACCTCGCCGGCAATGAAGCTGAGATCAGCCCATCCGTCGTACGACCATAGCACGGAAACCAGTGCGAGCCCGAACGCGCCAACGGTGATCGCGCTGCTCGCACTCGGCACGACCGCCGGTGCCGCCGGATGTGACGGAATCGCGAACGCAATCCCGATGATGAAGAGAAGAGCCGTATACTTGGCGACTGCGGAGAAATTGAGGACGCCAGATGCCCACCGCACTCCGACGATGTTCACGGCAGCGAGCGCCGCGATGAAGACCGCTGCAGCGTAGTGGACGTAGCTGTCATACGGCGCGACACGCGTATCGTAGCCAAACGTGCGGATCGTGTACTCGGCGCACGTCGTCGCCACGGCGCCGATGGCCGCGGCGCGGATGATCACGAGCTCCGTCCACCCGAAGAGAAACGCGGGCAGTCGTCCCCATGCGTCGCGGATGAAGACGTACAATCCGCCGGTGTGTGGAAGGGCCGTCGCGACCTCTGCCAACGACAGCGCGCCGCACAGCGCCACCACGCCGCCGAGAATCCACACGAACATCAGGATCGTGGGATCCGGGACGTGACCAGCGATCGACGCCGGCGACCGGAAGATTCCGGAGCCGATCGTCGTGCCGATGACGACGGCGACCGCGCTCCAGAGGCCGAGGCTTCGCGGCAGCGACCGTTCGTTGGTCGTCATTCGCTACGCGAAGATTCCGACCTGACCGCCCGTGTGCCAGAACAACAATGTCTCGTCGTCGCGAAAGCGGGCCGCGCGCACATACGCGATCAAGGCGGCGAGCGCCTTTGCCGTATAGGTGTGATCGACGAAGATGGCTTCGTTGCGCGCCATCAATTGTTGCGCTTCACGCGACGCGTCGGAGGGCACGCCGTAGCCGTCGCCGACGAAGCTATCGTCGACGATGAATGGTCTCGGTGCGGACATTTCCTCGCCCGGCGAAAGCAGTTCGCCCACGCCACTCACGATGCGGCCGACGGTCTCCTTGATCTCGGCGGCGGGATCGTCGGCACTCACGCCGATGATGCGCGTGTGCAATCCGTGCAGCGCACAGCCAGCGACGAGCCCCGCCAGCGTGCCGCCGGAGGACGTCGCGAGAACTATTGTATCTGGCGCCGACATCTGGTCCAGCAACTCGCCGACGGCACGCACGTAACCGAGTGCACCGAGCGGCATCGAGGCGCCGAGTGGAACGAAGTATGGATTGCGTCCCTGTTGACGGAGACGTTCCATCGCGGCTTCGGATGCCGCGGCCCGTTCAACGCGCGAGGGGATGTATTCGACCTCGGCACCAAGCAGTGCGTTGAGCAATGCGTTGGCAGCGAGCCGTTCGGGCTTCTGTCCGTTGATGACGAGATGGCAGTGCATGCCGAGCTTCGCGGCGACGGACGCTGTTGCGCGTGCGTGGTTCGACTGCACGCCACCGACCGTGACGAGCGTGTCGGCCTTTTTGGCTTTCGCATCCGCGGCGACGTATTCGAGCTTGCGCACCTTGTTGCCGCCAAACCCGAAGGGGATAGTGTCGTCGCGCTTGGCGAACAGGCGTGGACCAGTCCCCAGCGCCTCGCGTAGGCGGGTGAGCTCTTCAATCGGCGTTGGAGCAGACAAGAGCGACAGGTGCGGCATCGCCGACAGGCGGGGTATCGCGTCGTTTCCTGAAATTTGGTGGTCGGGCATAGTCGAGAAGGTGCGACCAGCCCTCGAAAAAAGCCAACGGCCTCGGGCAGGCCCCAACAATTTCATACGCGGACACAAACGGACTCTGACGGAAACTGAACGGAGGTCGGCGGTATGAGTCACACCGTCGTCTCCGTCGATTTCCGTTCAAGTCCGTTTGTGTCCGCGTATTGAACAGTTCCCGGCTTGCTGGGCGCGACCAACTAACTCGAGGGCGTCGCGGTTGTAGTTCTCTGCGTACCTCTGCTTCTCTGCGTCCTCTGCGGTAAAGCTGCAGTTGGCCGCTAGTATCCAGGATTCTGCACGATCCCAGGGTTGATATCGATCTCGTGCTGCGGAATCGCCGCCCAGAGATTCGTCGGCTTCCAGCCGATCTTCGACACCACATCCGCGCCAACCACGGTCGTATACAACCCCCAACGCTTCAAATCGAACAGACGCTTCGACTCGAACGCCAACTCCCAACTCCGCTCCTGACGCACCGCGTCGCGGAACGTCGCCTGCGTCAAACCCGACAGTGGCGGTAGACCCGCACGCGCACGGACCGCATTGAGCGACACATACGCCGCCGCCGGACCATTCGCCTCATTCTCCGCTTCCGCGTGCAGCAACAGCGTCTCGGCATAGCGATACACGGGCCAGTTGAGATTCGACCGTCCACTGTTCACCGCGATGGACTGCCCGCCGTTGTCGTAGAACTTTCCATAGTAGGGTAGCGGCTTGGTGAAGCGAGGACTCTTGTCGCCAAAACCTCTCGTCGATCCGACCGTCGCGTAGTTGAACGTCGTCGTACCCACCGTCACCGTCGTGAGGAACGTCGACTTCTTGCGGAGATCGGCGTTGTCAAACGTGTCCATGAACTCCGGCGTCGTGCACCAGTAGTTGGAGCCCGACTCGGCGCCAATTCCCGTCGGTCGCGATTGCGACGTGAAGAGATTGCGGATGAGCCCCTCGAACTGGATCGAGAAAATGTGCTCGGGACCGTTCTTGTTCTTTACGAGCCACAGCTGTGAGAAATCCGGGATCAGCGTGTACGCCTTGCTGTCGATCACAGCTTTCGCCGCCGCGGCGGCGTCCGACCACTTGTTCTGCTTGATGATCGTGCCCGACATGTTTGCGTAGACGTCGGCGAGCATGGTGCCCGCCGCGCCGCGCGTCGGACGACCATCATCCGGCGTGGCCGAATCAGGCCACTTCACAGGTAGCAACTTCACCGCATCCACGAGATCCGCCGCGATCGCCGTATAGACGTCTGCCATGGGCGCCCGCTTCACCGCGCCCACGTCGGCAAAGTCAGTGACAGGCTCAAGCATCAACGGCACGTCGCCCCAGACGCGCACCGCGTTGAAGTGATTGAGTGCCCGATGGAATTTCGCGGCTCCCATGTATCGGTCGCGTACGTCCTGCGGCACACCGGTCATCTTCGGGACCTGCGCGATCAGCTGATTCGACTGGCCGATCGCGCCATAGATCTGCGCCCATACTCGAAACAGCCACTCGTTGTTCGAGTTGTACGTGTAGGTGTCCTGCTCGTACTTCGAGTCGGTGGGGTTGTTGATGAGGATCGTCTGCTCGTTCGGCACTTCCGAGATCATCGGCCAACCGCGGATGTAGTACGCCTGATTGGCGCCACCCGTGTACCAGTTGTCGATGCCGCCGAGTGCGATCCTGAGATCCGATTCGGTGGACGGAAAGTTCGCCGGCGTGAAGAAGTCCTTCGGCGCTTCGGTGAGATAGTCCTTGCACGACGCGAGTGGCAGCGCGATGCACACGGCGGCCGCCAGCAGAGAAGTTGTCTTCATCGTCATGTCTCCTAGAAGCCCACGTTGAAGCCGAGCGTGAACGTTCTCACGCCCGGGTAGCTCGAGTCGTCCCAGCCGAGCTGCAGATCGCTCGTGCCGCGCGAGCTCGCTTCTGGGTCGTACCAGGAGTATTTCGTCCACGTCTTGAGGTTCTGACCGGACACGTACATCCGCAGCTTGTTGACGTTGACGCGCGACGAGAGCCGCTGCGGAACGTCCCAACCGAGCGTGAGGTTCTGAAGTCGGACGAACGAGCCATCCTCGATCCATCGTGACGTCATCGCGTTGAATGGACCGACGCCGATGCCCGTCATGTCATTGATGCCGCTTCCCGGCGTCCAGTAGTTGAGCACATTGCGCAGCTGGTTCGAGTTGTCGCCCGGCGTCTCCATGCCCTGTCGGTTCAGGTTCGCGACCTGCTGACCCTGTACGCCACGCAGCAGATACGTCAGCGAGAAGGCGCGCCAACCGAAGAATCCAGTCTGCCCGAATGTGTACTTCGGCTGCGCGTTGCCGAGGATGGTGCGGTCGTCGGTGTTGATCTTTCCGTCACCGTTGATGTCCACGAGCTTCATGCCGCCCGCCACCGCACCGGACTGTCCACTCGCCGCCGCCTCGGCCGCGATCTGGAAGATCCCGTTCCACTTGTAGCCGAAGAAGTTTCCGAGCGGTTCGCCCACGCGAACGATGCCGGCAGGGATGAACGTCGGCAGCGACGTGTTCACACCGTTGACGAAGAACTCCTTGTCGCCGCCGAGGTCGAGCACCTTGCTGCGATTGAACGAGAGGTTGCCGCCGAACCGCACGTCCACCGACTTCACGTTGCGACGCGTGTCGACGGTGAACTCCATGCCGTGATTCTCGACCGACCCGATGTTCGTGATGTAGCTCGAGTAGCCGGTGTAGTAGGGGACGAGCTTCGCGTACAACAGGTCGTGCGTCGTCTTCTTGTAGTAGTCCGCAGTGAGACTCACGGTGTTGTCGAAGAGGCCGACGTCGAAGCCGTAGTCCTGCTGCGTCGTAGTCTCCCACTTGAGGTTCGGATTCGCGTTGCGGCTCGGGTTCGCGCCGTTGTTGAACGTCACGGTGCCGAGATCGTAGGGCGACCCGACACTCCATGCGGCCAGCGACTGATATGGATTCACCGCATCGCTGCCCGTGCGTCCGACGCTGCCGCGAAGCTTGAGCTCACTGATCGTCGGGAATCGCGAGCGGAAGAACTCTTCGTCTCCCAACCGCCACGCCAGCGCCGCCGACGGGAAGTAGGCCCACTTGTTGTTCTCGGCGAACTTCGACGCGCCGTCGGCACGATAACTCGCCGTGAGCAGGTACTTCCCGGCGTAGCCGTAGTTCAGTCGCCCGAGACCGGACAGGATCTTCTCGTTCGCCGAGCTCGAACCCGCCGTGACCGTCTGTGCGAGATTCAGGCGATTGTAGCCGAGCAGGTCGCTCGTGAAGCCGACGCCCTGCGCCGTTGTGCTGTCACGAGCAACGCTCTGCGCCGTCACACCGCCCACCAACGTCATCTCATGCTTCCCTCGGCTCTGCCGTAGCGTGAGCGTGTTCTCGGCGAGGAAGGTCGCGAGGGCGAGTGTGTTGATGTTTGCCTGACCGGAGCCAAGTGCGGCGCGGAGTAGTCGCGATGTGTAGACCTGGAGCTTGCCGTTGTTCGCCGTATACGAGATGCTCGAGCGGAACGTCAGCTTCGGACGAAGTTCGATGTTCGCGAAGATGTTGCCGAGCAGGTAGTCGACCGTGCCCTTGTTGTTGAGGAGGTTCACGATCGCGAGCGGGTTGTCGATCGTCTGCGACGGAAGGAGCGGCGGACTGAATGCGCCGTCGGCCGTGTAGACGGGAATCGTCGGCGCCCAGCGCAGCGCCTGTTGCGTGACCGGACCGCCCGCCGTTCCGTAGCCATCGTTGACGCGGATGGCGTGGCTCGTCGAGCGACTGTACTGGAGACGCGCACCAGCGTTGACGCGGCTGCCGAGCTGCTGGTCGAGATTGAAGCGCACTGCGCCGCGATTGAACGTCGAGTTGAGCACCACTCCTTCCTGCTGGAAGAGCGACGCACCCGCCATGATCGCCGTGCCGCCATTCGATCCGCTGACGCGGATGTCGTGGCTCTGGATGGGCGCGTTCTGGTAGACGGTGCCCTGCCAGTCGGTCGTCGGCAACGTCGCCACTGTGTCGAGCGTGACCGTCTTGTCGTGGCTTGGATTGCGCATGAACAGCTTCGCGAATTCGCTCGCCGTGAGCAGGTCGATCTTCTTCGACGCGTTCTGCGTGCCGGCGTATGCCGAGTAGTCGAAGCGCATCGCCCCTGGTGTTCCGCGCTTGGTGGTGACGAGGATGACGCCGTTCGCGCCTCGTGCGCCGTAGATCGCGGTGGCCGAGGCGTCCTTGAGGATGTCGACTGTCTCGACGTCGTTGGGATTGATCTGATTCAGGTCGGCTCCGATGACGCCGTCGACGACGATGAGTGGCTCGTTGCTTCCGTTCAGCGAGTTGCCGCCGCGGACGCGGATGCGCATTTCGGAGCCCGGTTGCGCGTTTGTCGTTTGAACGACGACACCGGCGGCGAGACCCGAGATCGCCTGGTCGATGCGCGCGACAGGCATCGTCGGGATGTCGTTGCTCGAGACTGACGTGATTGAACCCGTGACGTCTCGTCGAGCCACGGAGCCGTAACCTGTGACGACGACTTGCTCGAGTGCGATCGCGGCGTCTTTGAGTGTGAAGTTGAGCTGCGTGACCTGGCCGGCGGTGACGTCGACCGTTTCGTCGCGTCGGGCGTAACCCAGTCGAGCGGCGCGTACGGTACGCGAACCGGCGGGCACATTCGGGATGGTGTAGCGCCCGTCGGCTCGTGTGAGTGCGGCGGCCGGTGTGCCGATCACGCTGACGGTGACGCCTTCGAGCGCGCCGGTTTCCGATCGGACGACGCCTTGGATGGAGCCTGTACCTCCCTGGGCGGCCAAGGGAGGGCCGCAAGCGATGAGGATCGCTGCTGCGACGGCACATCGTCTGGTGATGTTCATACCGGCAAGCTCCGAAGAGGGGTCGGGGAGGCTAGTTTTGTCCAAGCCGGGGACAATAGTGCCGTCAGGATTGATATTGTCAATACGGTCATTGATATCGTCAATTCGAATGCGGATGTCGATCTGCCGCTATGGACTATTGACAATATCAATTCAGGACGCGTACTCTCACCCGCCCGATCGGCTCCCACACACGAGACTCTCGTGCGACTAGACAGCAGCGCCCCGGTCCCGCTCTACCAGCAAGTCGCCGCCGACATCCGCCGACGCATTGCCTCCGGTGACATGCCCGTCGGGATGAAGATTCCGCCGCACAAGGAGCTGGCGGTCGAGTACGGCGTGTCCGTCATCACGATCAACAAGGCGCTCTCCGGCCTCGTGAGCGACGGCCTGCTCCACAGCCACGTGGGGCGCGGCACATACGTGATGGTCCGGCCCGCGTCGATCTCCGGCGTCGCCGCGCCAACGACCATCGGCTTCGTGCTCCGCGACTTGAGCAGTCCGTTTTTCTCCCTCATCGCCCACGCCGCACAGCAGCGCGCCGACGACCTCGGCGTCGGACTCGTGTTCGCCTCGAGCTCCAACCGACTCGACCGCGAGGAGGAACAGATCCGCCGCCTCCGCTTCCTCGGCGTCAGTGGCCTCATCATCGTGTCGATGAGCCGCACCTTTCGCTTGAGCGAATCGATTCAGGCGCTGCACGACGAAGACTTTCCGTACACGATGGTCTCATGGACCGCTGGCGATGACGTCCGATTCGTCGGACTCGATCTCGCCGAAGCCGGCCATCTCGCCGCGCAGCATCTGCTCCAACTCGGCCACACGAAGTTCGGCTATCTCATCGACCGTATCGGCAGCTTGAATGGAGAGCTGCGTATGAGCCGCTACAGGAGCACCATCGAGGAGGCCGGATTGAAGATCAATCCCGCGTTCGTCTTCGAGCATTCCGTCGCCTACGAGATCGGCGACTACAAGTCCGGCTACGCCGCGGGTCAGGCAATTGCGCGGCTGCGCAAACGTCCCGAAGCCATGTTCTGCTTCAACGACCTCGGCGCACTCGGTTTGGAAGACGCACTGCTCGACGCGGGCGTCGACGTACCTGGCGAGGTCTCCATCATCGGCATCGACGACATCGAGTTGTCCAGTCGTGCCCGCGTTCCGCTCACGACGGTGAGACAGCCCGTCGACATCATCGGCGCACGCTCCGTCGACACGATTCTCGCGCGCCTCCGCGGCGAACGTCCGCCGGTGCGACAGATTCTTCCGGCGAGACTCATCGTGCGTGCGTCGTGCGGTGTGCCCGCGTCGGTGCCCGCGCCAGCGGCGACGCCCGCATGAGCGCGAATGGATCGTTCGTCCGCGCGGCGGATGTCGCGTGGGACATCACCGGTGACGGCGTGCGTCGACAGGTCCTCGGTCATGGCACGGAGCTGATGATCGTGCGTGTGGAGTTCGTCGCGGGTGCTGTCGGTGCGCTGCACCATCATCCGCATCGTCAGGCGACGTACGTCGCCGATGGGCGGTTCGATGTCACCGTGGGTGACGAGACGTCGGTGCTCGTCGCTGGTGATTGCTTCTACGCATCAGCCGATGAGGTGCATGGCGTGAAAGCGTTGGAAGATGGGGCGTTGATCGATGTCTTTACGCCGGTGCGAAAGGATTTCCTGATGCCGGGGCTCTGGTAGCGATGTCATCCCGCATGAGTGTCGGGACCTACTGTCGTGGCGATTATCGCCGGCTTTCGGTAACGCATGGTGGCTCAATGGCTACAGTAACGTGAACGACAACACCAACTGCCTGACTTGAATCACGAGAATTTCTGAGAATTGAATCACTTCTTCTCCGCTTGGTCGCCGCCCACCTGGTGTAACAGAGATTTGGCGTATCGCCACTCACTCGGCGGAGAGTGTATTCCAACAATTCTTTTCAAATTCTTTGCAATTCCAGTCCTCATTGTTTTCTGCTGTTGGATCCAACGACACCTGAGGTCGCAGCATCATGAGCAGATTTCGGTCGATGGCATCGTGCGCAGTCAGCGCTCTATTGCTCAGCGCGGGAGTCAGCATGGCTCGACTGGATGCGCAAAGTTCGCCGCGCACCATTCTGCTCCGCGGTGACAGACTCGCAGCGTCGAAGCAGCTCATCGTCAAAGGCGACAAGTCGCTCGCTCCGAACTTTGCATCATTGATTGAAACGGCGAAGAAGGCACTCGACGCGCCGACCCAATCGGTGATGCAGAAGGGCCGCACCCCTCCGACCGGCGACAAGCACGACTACATGAGCATGGCGCCGTACTTCTGGCCCAACCCGAACACGCCGAATGGCCTGCCCTTCGTGAATCGCGACGGCGAGATGAATCCGGAGAGCCGCACCGATCACGATGGGCTGCGTCTTCAGGCCACCGTTAGCCGCGCACACGCACTTGCTCTCGCATGGTACTTCACCGGCGACGCCAACTACGCTGAAGGTGCCGCGAAGCATCTGCGAGTGTTTTTCCTCGACACCGCGACGCGGATGAATCCCAACCTCAACTTCGCGCAGGCCGTACTCGGAGTCAGCGAAGGGCGGAGCTACGGCATCATCGATACGCGCGACATGCCTGAACTCGTCGATGCGCTACGATTGCTCGAGCATGCGCCCGGATGGACCCAGCGGGACAACGACGGGATGGTCGCATGGTGTCGCGCGTATCTGCAGTGGCTGCTCACGAGCAAGAATGGCGTCGAGGAGCGCAACACGACGAACAACCACGGCGTGTTCTATGACGCGCAGGTCGCGGCGCTCGCCCTATTCGTCGGTGACACCGTCGAGGCGAGGAAGGCGATTGTCGAGCGCGCGACGAAGCGGATCGACAGTCAGATCGACGCCGAAGGGAAGCAGAAGCGAGAGCTGGATCGTACGCGGCCGCTGCACTACAGCCTCTTCAATCTCGACGCATTCACCATGCTCGCCGAGCTGGCGCGGCATGTCGATGTGGATCTGTGGCACTACACGGCGCCTGGCGGGGGAAGCATCGGCAAGGCGCTGCTGTTCGTCGCACCGTATGCCGACAGCACGGTGAAGTTTCCGAAGGCGGATATCGCCGAGCAGGGCCCGGGTGAATTTCTACTGCCGCTGCAGCGCGGCGCGGCCCAACTCGGTGATTCAGCGTTCGCCCGCGCCGTCGGACAGTTGCCAGAGCGGATTCGCATCAGGGATCTCGACGGCTTCAACTTCCCGCACCGATGAAACATTCGGCTGAGCTGATCCGAATTCGCCGAACCTGACCGATGGGTCGTCACTCCTCGTGAGTGAGCTGACACGGGAGCACCATCATTCACGGCGTTCGCTCAACGCTCCGTACGCATGAGCGGTTGGCGCCGCCGCCTTGTTCACCCACGCCGCAAGCAGCTGTCCTCTGATGTCGTTCGGCCTGTATGTCGTCGCTCTGCCCAGCTTGTCGAGCACGAATCGCGCATTCGTCACGTCACCGATGCGAAGTAGCGACACCACCGCACCATCCCGTAACAGATCCGCCGGCAGCCAGAAGTCTCCACGCAAGGCGGCAGTGACGAGCGGAATCGAAGCATCCGCCGATTCGTTGAAGTCGTGACCAGACAGCCCATGCAGGAACGCGACGGCAGCGCGCACCTCGGCTGGTGGATTCTGTCGTGCGAGATAGCGAGCCACCTCGCCGAACAACGCAGTGTCCGCGATGCCAGTGCTGCCCGCGGCGCGCGTCTCCTCCGCCTCGCGAACCGCGTCGACCCACACGTGCCAATCGACTGGCGGCTTATCGGATGCAAGCAACAGACGGACAAGCCGCGCTCGCTCGGCCGCGCCAAGTTGCGGTCCGGTCGCTCCAGCGAAGTCTCCGCGCGCGACGCGTGCTCCGAGCTCCATCGCATCGAGCCGCGGTACGCCGAAGAGGAGTGAGTAGGTCGCCTGCGACGGAGCTACACGCCGCGATTCAAGCAACGTCGCAAGGCCGAAGCGATCGCCGGACAGACCGACGAACCCCATCGCACCTTCCTTTACATATCGCGAACGCTCGGCGCCCAGATCGAGAATCGGATAGAAGTCCGAATTGGCGCCACTGCTGCGCGCCAGCGGCGCGAACGTCTTGGCGTCGATGATGTGCAACGCGTCCAGCATCTCGGGCGTGATCGGGAGGATGCGCTTGAGGTCGGACGCTATACCAGGCCGCTGCAAAATCGACCAGTCCGGCGCTGGAAGCTTTGCATCGTTCGTCGCGACGATCAGGATGTCCTTGTTCGCCACCGTGTAGAGCGCGTAGTCCGGAAAGTTTTCCGCGAGCGCCCGGATGACGCTCAGTACCAGGCCGTCATTCGTCTCGGAGAGGTGGATCCACTGCGCGAAGATGCCGTGCGGCGCCATGAATCGGCGAACGTGAGCATAGAACTCGGTCGTGAACAGCCCCGACACACCGGCCACCCACGGATTCGATGGCACCGAGAGAATGAGATCGTAGCGTTCGCGCTGCGCCGCGAAGTAGGACCGTGCGTCATCGAGCGCGAACGTCGCCCGCGGATCGTCGAAGACACGCTTGTTCGCCGGATAGAACTGGCGCGATGCACTGATCATCCGCGGCTCGATCTCGATGGTCACGAGGCGCGTCAAGCGATCGTCGCCAAGCAACGTATTCGATGACATTCCGGTGCCCTGCCCGATCACGGCGACGACACACGCCTGCGGCACATGGGCGAGTGCGACGAGCGGCATCAACACCTGTGTCGATGCGTCGTGCGTGAATGGCGTCCGCGTTGCCGGCGGCACGAACCATTCGGGCCCGAGCGATCCGTCCGGCTTACCGTTGGTTGCGAGCGAGAGCCCGTTGCTCGCGTGAATGCGACGCACGCTCACCGTCGCTGTGCGACCGTCGGCGAAGTACGTGATCTCGGGTTTCTGCGCGCTGTGCGCCGTTCCATAGCGGAAGACGCCACTCGTCAACACGCCGCGATCGAAGTGCGTCGCGACGCCAATGATCAGCGCAAGCGCAGCAGCGGCCAATGCTGGTGCCCAACGCGTACGACCACGCCACGTGATGCTCTCGAGACGCTCGGAGGCGAGAAGCCGAAAGCCGAGCGCGATGTCGATCGCCGCGCCGGCAACGATCATCCACTTGAGTCCGAGCAGCGGTAAAAGTATCAATGCGGCAAGTGCAACGCCGATGATCGAGCCGAGCGTGTTCACCCCATACACCTGGCCGAGTGCTCGCTCGCCGCGCTCGCCCTGCATGAGCAGCCTGGTGATGAGCGGCAGTGTCATGCCGGCGCAGATCGTCGCGGGGAGCATGACAGCGAGACAGATCGCATACCGGGCGACGCTGAATCCGACGTAGCCCGCCGGCGTCTTCGCGAACGCCGCCATGAAGTCGGCCATCCAGTCGAAGCTCTGCGCGTAAACCGGCAGCGTCGCTACCGCGAGCGCGCCCATCGCGAGCTGCACGTAGGCGAGCCGGCGCAGCGCCTTGTCGTCGCCGCTGCTGCGTCGACGAACCATGAAGGATCCGACAGCAAGACCGAAGATGAATGCCGACAGCATGAGCTCGAACGAATGTGTCGCCGAACCGAGTACGAGCGACAGCATGCGGATCCAGCCGATCTCGTAGACGAACGACGAAACGGCCGTACCGAAGCTGACCGCCAGCAACAGGCGATGCAGTGCAGGCGTGATCAGCTCTTTCGCTTCACTCGTGCGAGCGTCGTCATTCGCGAGCGCGAGCTCGACACCGCTTGTGGTCGACGTTCGACGCGACACGAGGAATGCTGCTGCCGCGACGACGATGTTCACCATCGCCGCGGTCAACAGCGTGCCAGGAAGTCCGACCCATTGGATCAGCGCAAAGCCCGCGAGCAGCACACCAATCGCCGCACCGAGGGAGTTCGCGAAGTAGAGAAGCGCGATCGTTCGCCCGGCACGAGAGTGGGCAATGCGCAGAGCTCCGGCTGTCATCAGCGGGAACGTCGCGCCGAGTAACACCGACTGCGGTAGGATCAGCAACCCGGCAATCACCCATTTGGCGACGCTATGGATCGGCCCTGGACCAAGTGCGGGGAAGATCGTGTCGTAGGCGGCGTGTGTCGTCCACAGGAAGACGTCGTGGAACACCAGGCCGATGACACCGACCGCCAACTCTACGATCGCGTACCAGAGCAGCGGATTCCGGACGCGTTCAGCACGGCGCCCAATCGTCAGCGCTCCGATCGACATTCCGCCGAGGAAGATCGTAAGGACCAACACCTGCGCGTACGCCGAGTGTCCGACGAAGAGGCCGAGGTAGCGCGTCCAGATGGATTCGTAGACGAGTCCGGCTGCACCGGAGAGAATGAAGATGACGCTAAGAAGAGTGAGCACGTTGGCTGCGTTACGCGTTAGATGCCTTGCGTCGCGCGCGTACCTGCAAGAATTTCTCCGGCTGATGTGATCGCCGTCGCCGCCGAAGGCGCGAGCGGGCGGATGGCTATGATGCGCCCGGCAAACCGCACGGATAAGGCGACATGCAGCCGTACTTCAAGGGCAGACTATTGGGCGCGCGCTTCCAGCGTCGCGCGCGCCCTCCGGAAATGCTCGCGCAGCTTTGGCACGTTGGCCCCCGCGTATTGCGTGTTTACGCGACCGTCGGCGACGTCGAGCGCGCGAAGCAGATCGCGCGCGGCAGCGCGCGCGGCAACCGGGTCGGAGCTGCCGACGTGGCCGATCCACACGGGCGCCGTGTGCGCGTACGAGTAGCTGTCCATCGCCGGCCACTGCGTCGTCTTTGGCCCAAGTGCCACGGCGGCAACCCATCCGCCTGCCGGAACGGCAACTGTTCCGCTGAGGTGTTGCGAGCCGTTGACGAGTGTCGGCTTGACGTGCCAAGCCACGACTCCGTTCACGAGAATCGCCACAGAGTCCACGGGGACGGCGGAGTGCAGCTCGAGCGTGAACGGCACGGGCCTCTCGCCTCGCGACAATATCTCACCTGGTTGCTTGCCGTCCACCCGAAGCTCGACGAGCGGGCCGTTGGTGACGAAGCTCCGACCCGCCTTGAGGGCCGCGAGGTAATCGCCGAAGCTCAGCTGTTGTCGTCCGCCATCGAGGCGAACATAAATGCGCGTTGCGCCCAGCGCGGGCGTGCGATAGAAATCCGCCATGACATCGGTGCCGGCGTTCGGGGCGATCGGCATGCCAAGGCTGAGCAGTCGGTGCCAGACTTCCGCGGTGGCGATCTCGTCGCTCCAGACGCACGCGACTTCGATCGCGTCGAGCACGCCCTCTACTCCATCGGCGACGAGCTCAGTCGGAATGGCAGCGAGCGTCTCCGCGTTGACGAACGGATCGCCCGGTGCCTGCACGGGATGCATGTACGTGCCGATCCCTCCTTCGCGTCTCGCGTGTGTCAGCGGATCCACGTTGCTGATGTCGTCCTGGGGATAGACCTGCGTGCCGGCACCATACGTCCACGGCCAGAACAGCGATTCGTCGCCGATGAGACCCGTGTGGCCGAGTGAAGGCCGCACTTCCTGACCGAAGCGAATGAGCGGTGCTTGATCGAGTCGGTGCCACGTCCAGTAGTCGCCGTGCTCGAAGCGATTGGCAAGGTTGCCGATGAGCGGTGTAGCCACATCGAGATCCTCACCGCGCAGCAACGGTAGCAAATCTGACGGTACGAGCGGAAACTGGCCGCCGAAGTTGAGATGAAAATGATGATCGCCCGAATACCAGCCGGCCGCGCGCGCATCCCAGACGGGCGTGAGCTCCAGCTCCACGGCGCGGGTTTGCCCGGAGGTGACCTGCACCGTCTCCGTTTGGAGCGGCGTCGCCAAGCCGTGCACCGCGGTGATCGTCACGCTACCAACTGGGGCGACGAGCTCCATCTCGCCCGGTGAATAGAAGAACACGATCCCGTTCTGACCGTCGGAGCGCGGCTGGCCGTGCTCGGGAAGCACGGGATGTCCCTGTTGGTCGACGACGCTCAACCGCGCGGGCGTCGGATCGGCGCGACCGGCGAGATGCGTGCGCACGAGGACACGTCCGGTTGGCTCTCCCCAATTCCAGTGGCGCACGAGGATGTCGAAAACCGGGCCTCCGGCCTTCGGCACGCCATGCAGTACGAGCCGCTGCTCGGCGTCGCTCTCGCTGTAGTAGATGGTGCGGCCATCCGCGCTCCAAACTGGCGAGAGCGGGAGTCCGTTGTCTCGCGCCACGAGCAACACCGTGGGACCCGGCCGCTCGACGCTCATGAGCCGCAGCTCCCACCCCTTCACACCTGGATACGTGTACGCGACGACGCTGCCGTCGGGACTCAGCGCAGGACGCATCTGCGCGAGAATGGGACCGGTGACCAGCACCGTCTCCTTGCCGTCGGCGAGCGACCGCACGCGAATCTGGTCGGCGCCGCCCGCCTTCACCATGTAGACGAGCCGCCTGCCGTCCGGATGCGGCATCGCCGCCAGCTCCATCCCGGCGTCCGTCGTGATCCGTGATTTTTCCCCGGACGCCAGATCGAATCGCCAGATATCCAATCCGCCCGAGGCGTTCGACGAGTAGTACAACGAGCGACCGTCGCGTGCGAACGCCGGATCCATCGCGAACCCGCGCTCGATCTCGCGCTCCGCACCGCTCTGCATATCGCGAATCACCACCGCGAGCGTACTGCCATCGTCGCGCACGAACGCGAGCGACTTGCCATCCGGCGACCATGCCGGCCGCGAATCCATCTTGCCGCCGCGCGTTACTCGGCGCGCTTCTCCCGACGTGCGATCGAGTAGCCAGATCCAGCCTCGCGAGGCGATGGCAAGTGTCCGGCCATCCGGTGACTCCGCGGGATCGTACACGCCCGCGTTGACCACCGGTAGCTCGTAGCCTTCGACATACACATGATGGCTGGAGCCGACGAGCTTCGGATACCGATTTCGCCACTGCGCAGACGCCGTGGTCGACGCGAGCGAGGTGATTGCGAGGAACGAGGCCGCGATTCGCAGGGCGCGCATGCTGCTCACCGCTCGAGCTTGAAGTTGGGATCGAGCGGCGGGCGCTGGTCGGCATTCGCTACCGTCCACCCCGTCGCATACATCCACTTCGCCACGCGCGTGAGTTTCACGTAATCGATGCGCGACGGTTCGTCACGCGGCGTGTGGTAGTCCGCGTGCAGGTTGCTCGAGAATTCGATGGCGGGAATGCCCGCGCGCGCGTAGGGCAGGTGATCGCTCCGGAAATACCAACCTTGTGGGTGCGTGGTAAGATCCCACAGCGTGTCGAGCTTGAAGCGCGACACCTCGTCATTGGCACGGCGAGCGATATTCACGAGCGTCTCGGAATTGCGATGCGGTGGGATCGCGCCAAGGATCGTCATGGAGTCCGGATTGTTGCGGCCCACCATCTCGCCGTTCAGCACCGCGACAATTTGATTCTTCGGCACCATCGGATGCATGACGTGATAGCGGGAGCCAATGAGACCTCGCTCTTCCGAGCCATGCCAGACGAAGAGCACCGACCGCCGCCCGGGTTGTTTCGCGAACGCGCGTGCGACGGCGAGAATCGCCACGCTGCCCGAGGCGTTGTCGTCCGCGCCGTTCCAGATGGAGTCGCCTTCGAGTGCCGTGCGAACCCCGTCGTGATCTTGGTGTCCGCTGTAGAGCACATACTCATCGCGCAACCGCGCATCTGTCCCTCGTACTCGGCCAACGAGGTTGACGGATGGATACTGAAAATTCTCCGTCGAAAGTTGTGCCTTGAGCCGCTGGTTCGGCGTGCGCAGAAGACCGAGCAGGCCGCGACGCACCCAGAGAATCGCCGGCGATTGCGGACGACGCGTCCCCGAGGTCGGATCCGGCCAGTAGGCCGTCGCGTTCGCGGTGTCGACGCCGTAGCGTCCCCGCACCATCGCGTCCCCGCTGCGCGTGAACGCTGTCTCGGCCGCCGAATCCGAGGCGACGACGACCGCGACCGCTCCCGCCTGGAGGAATCTCGCCGCCGCCTGGCGCACGGCGTTCGCGCCATTCAACTGGCGCGGCCGGCCGGGAACTCCCGCATTCGTCGTCGCCGCGGCGGTCGCCGCGGGCACGAGTACTGTCGCCACGGCCTTTCCACGAACCAGCGCGGGGTCGATCACTGCATCGGGTTCGACGAATACCAATTCTGCGTCGATCGAGGCGTCGACCGGTGCGATGACAGCCGCCTCCGCGAAGAGCTTCACTGCCGTGCCGCCGATCGTGATGTGGCTCTCGTCCGATTGGCGAAAGCGTCGCATCGGAATCCACTGGAAGAATGTGCCGTCTTCGCCAGCGGGCTCCAGTCCGGCTTCACGCATGCGATCGGCGAGCCAGCCGGACGCACGCATTTCGTCGAGAGTGCCGCCCTCGCGTCCGCGGAAGCTGTCACCGCCAAGCGCGTACAGGTCGCGCGTGAGGTCGGCCTCGATGATCGCGGCGATCTGGGGCGGCGGATCGTTCGGCGAGGCCGGCGCGGATCGCACCGCAGCGGCGGGAACGACGCCGGACGACGTCGCCGACGCGGCGCAGGCGGACACTGTGGCGCAGAGAGCTAGGCGGAGCAGCAGGCGAATGGCGGACATACGAACCTCAGCGGGAGGGCACAAGCGGGCTGAAACGTGGCCATGTGAAATATCAGCGATGCACGTTGACATTTTACAACACCAGCGTAATGTGTCCGACAGCGATCCGCTAGATGGCGGTCCAATCCTTTGAACTGCTGGGGGGACACGTGTCAGTTCTGCATCGGGGTGCCCGTACCGCCGTATACGCCCTCGCCGGTGTTGCACTTCTCGCCGGCGCTGCTGCCGGCCAAGCCACAGCAACCCGACCCGTCACCGGCCGCGTCATCGACGTCGAGACCCGACAGGGCGTCGCCGGCGCACGCGTGTCCGTCGTGGGGCAAAGCGCGCTCGCGGCACAAACCAACGACAGCGGCGCGTTCCGACTCAATGTGCCGCTCACTCCCGTGACCCTCCTCGTGCGGATGTTCGGTCGCACACCGCGTCAAGTGGTCGTGTCCCCGACGCAAGCGTCGGTCGAGATCACGCTCCAGCGCGACGTCCTCAATCTCGACCGAGTCGTCGTCACCGGTCAGGCCACGAGCGTCCAGAGCGCCAACGCCGCCACTGCCGTATCCACCATCAGCGCCGAAGATCTCGCGAACGTGGCCGCCGCGTCCATGGAAGTGTCGATGCAGGGCAAGGTCGTCGGGGCGTCGATCAACATGAACTCAGGTGCTCCCGGCGGTGGCGGCCAGGTGCAGATTCGCGGCGTCACGTCGCTCATCGGCAACGGCGAACCACTGTACGTGGTCGACGGCGTGTTGATCAGCAACGCAGCGATTTCATCGGGCCAGAACGCGCTCCAGGCGCGCGGGTCGATCACGAGCCAGCAGGACAATCTCAGCACCCGACTCGCCGACATCAATCAGAACGACATCGAGGACGTGCAGGTGCTCAAGGGTGCATCGGCGTCGGCGATCTACGGAGCCAAGGCGACGAACGGCGTCATCGTCATCACGACGAAGAAAGGCGCCACCGGTGCTGCGCGCTTCTCGCTCACGCAACGCCTCGGCACATCGAGTGTCATGCGGCTTCCCGGGTCTCGGCGCTTCAACACCGTGGCCGATCTGTATGCCGCGCAGCCGGCGCAGAAAGCGATCATCGATTCGATCGTCGCGGCGAACGGCGGTGTGATCCCCTACTACGATTATCAGAATCAACTGTACGGACAGGACAAGCCGTCGCACGAGACGGTCGCCACCGTGTCGGGTGGCACCGCCGACACGAAGTACTTCGTCTCCGGCTCGAACAAGTACGACAACGGCGTCATGATCAACACCGACGCGAACCGCCAATCGGGTCGTGTGAACCTGAGCCAGACGCTCGGCTCGCGGTGGACGACGGATGTCGGCCTCAATCTGGTGCATTCCGTCAATCGACGAGGGCTGTCCAACAACAGCACCGATTGGGTCGGTCCGCTCTATCTGCTTTCGTATACGCCGGCGATCGTCAACCTCAACAGCCGGACCGCCTCGGGCCTCTATGTCCGCAATCCCTTCGCCGGGGGTGGCGGATCGCAGGCGTCGAATCCGTTTGAATCGATGGACTATATCACGAACAGCGAATTCGTCGATCGCCAGATCGGATCGTTGAACTTGAAATACTCGGCGCTGTCCACGACGCGCCACTCGGTGCAGTTCACGGCTCTCGGCGGCGCTGATCAGTTCAGCTATGACGCGCAGATCTATTCACCGCCGTTCATGCAGTATGAGCCGCAGGATGGCTTGCTCGGCACGGCCGTCGAATCGCATAGCCGCGCGCGAAACACCAACGCCGGGCTCAACGCGATCTGGATCTTCACGCCGGGCCGCAGTTTCGTGACGACGGCAACGACATCGGGGGGCGTGTCGAACGAAAAACAATTCCTCAACGAGTATCGCATTCGCGCGCAAGGCCTGAGCCCGGGCGTGGACTTGATCAGTCAGGGCTCGATCGACGACTTCCAGAACAAGACCCTCGTGAAAAATCTCGCGTACTACGCGCAGGAAGAGATTCTGGCGTTCGGCGAGCGGCTCTACCTGCAGGGGGCATTCCGCGCCGACCGCAGTAGCGTGAATGGCGAGTCAGACAAATTCTACGTCTTCCCGAAGGGGTCGGCATCATACCGCTTCGTCTCGCCATTGCCGCGGACCGACGAGGTGAAGCTTCGCGTCGCCATCGGAACGTCCGGCAATCAACCATTGTACGGCCTACGCGACTTCCTGCTGTCGTCGAGTGGCATCATCGAAGGCCAGAACTCGATCGTCCCGAGCCAGCGCGTGGGCAATCTGGCTCTCCAGCCCGAAAAGATGACCGAGACGGAGCTTGGCATCGACGCAGCGTTCCTCGACCACCGCGCGACGATCGAAGCGACGTACTTCGACCGCACGATCACCGACATGCTTCTACAGCAGCCGCTCGTACCCAGCAGTGGGCTCGGCAATCGGACGATCAACGGTGGCAAGATGACGAGCAAGGGCCAGGAACTCGCGCTCAACCTCGTGCTGCTGCAGCGCAAGGGGCTCGATTGGTCGTTCCGCACGCAGTACTACCACATCGACCAGAAGATCGTCTCCCTTCCGATCGCTCCGTTCGCCGTCGGCAACACGGGATTCGGCACGTCGTTCGGTCGCTCCGTCATCAAGGAGGGTTACTCGACGACCGGCATCTGGGCCAACACCTTCCGCGCCAATGGTACGGTCGTGGATACGCTGCTCGGGGACGCGACGCCGAAGTTCACGATGCAGTTCTCGAGTCGGCTCGCGTACAAGGCCGTCGTGATGGGCTTCCTCCTCGATTGGAAGAAGGGCGGCGACGTGGTGGACATCACGCAGAACCGCATGGACGAAGGCAAGAACTCGCGTGACTACGACGATCCATCACCCGACCTGGCGGTCGGCAAGACGCTTGGCGAATACCGCTACAACAAATGGGCGAGCGGCAACAACGCGGCCGGCCTCATTCAGGATGGCTCGTTCGTCAAGCTCCGCGAAGTGAGCGTCTCGTACGCCGTGCCATCAAGCCTGCTTCAACGCGTCCCAGTGGCGCGCAGCTTCCGCGACCTTCGGATCTCGGCGAGCGGACGCAACATCGGCATGTGGAGCGGCTATTGGGGCGCGGATCCCGAGTTCAACAACTTCAGCAACAGCAACACCATTCGCGTGATCGATCTCGACGGATATCCGCCGAGCCGCAGCTACTTCATCAGTCTCGAGTTGGGGTACTAGAGCCATGAGGATACAACAAATCGTGAAGCGCCCCGTCGCGGTGATGGTAGTGACGCTCGTAGGGATGGGCGCATGCATGAACGGCGATCTGACAGTGCCGAACTACAGCAACCCGACGCCCGAGGCGGTAAGCGCCGATCCGCTCACCAACGTGCAGACGCGCGCGAACGGCGTTCTCAACCTCGCACGCCGCAACCTCGGCTGGAACAGCGACGCCGGACTGTTCGGCCGTGAGAGCTTCGTCTACGGCACTGACAGCCGGAGCACGACGAGCTATCTCGACGCACCCGCCGTCGATCCGGGCGGCAGCGCATCGGGGAGCTGGACGGGGTTCTTCACGACCATGCGCGCGATCAACGATTTCGTTGGGGTCGTGGACTCGCTGCCAACGGGCGTGTTCACACCGCAAGAGAAAGCGGGGACGAAAGGCTTTGCACATACGCTGGAGGCGCTCGAGCTCTCCATCCTCATAAGCTCGCGCGACTCGCTTGGCATTCCCGTCGAGATCAAGAGCAACGCCGAGGACATTGCGCCGTTCGTGTCGCGCGACTCGGCATTCAACTACATCATCGGCAAGCTCGATCTGGCGAAGACGGAGCTCTTGGCCGGCGGCGGCGCGTTCCCGGTGAAGCTCAACGCCGGCTTTAACGGGTTCAACACGCCGGCGACGTTCCTCAAGTTCAACCGCGCACTGGCGGCTCGCATCAACGCGTATCGGGCGTCGCTGGGCAACACCGGTTGCGCCGGAAAGTTGAGCCCAACCTGCTATGCGACGGTGCTTCAAAATCTCTCCGAGTCGTTCCTCGATCCCGCGAGTGCCATGAGCGTGGGAACGTACTGGATCTATTCGGCCGCGGCGAATGACGTGCCGAATCCACAAAACAACGTGACCAACACGAACTTGCTGCTGCACCCGTCCATCGGCCCCGACGCGCCGAGGCGTGCCGACGGATCCTTCGACTTGCGCTACCAGGCGAAAGTTCGGCGGCTGGCCGCCCCGCGTAACCTCGGCACCGGTGGACTGTCGATTCCGACCGACTATGCGCCGAACCTTTACGCAACCCAGGCGGCTCCGGCACCGATCATCAGGAACGAGGAGCTCATTCTGCTCCGCGCGGAAGCACGCTACTTTACCGGAGACGTTGCCGGCGCACTCGCTGACATCAACCTCGTTCGCGTGAACTCTGGCGGCTTGGCCCCAATTGGCGGTTTTGCGACTCAGGCCGCATTCATTGCGGAACTTCTGCTTCAGCGGCGCTATTCATTGTTGCTGGAAGGTCATCGTTGGGTGGATGTGCGGCGGTTCAACTTGCTGAACACGCTCCCGATCGACATCCCGAGCCGGCAGTTTATCGCGAGTCGACAGCCGGTGCCCATCGCCGAGTGCCTGGCGCGAGTTGGGAGTCCATTTCCTGGGCCCGGTTGTCCGTAAGTTCCTGCATCATTCCACATTGATCCCTCTATGACGCGGAAGCCCGCTCGCCGTCGCAAGGTTGCCACACGCAGTCCAGCACCGTCGGCGAGCGAGCAGGTTTACGCGCGGCTCGTCGACGACATTCTGGACGGAGTGCTGCTTCCCGGCCAGCGACTTACCGAAGGCGAAGTGGCGCTGCGAATGAAGCTCGGCAAGACGCCGGCGCGGGAGGCGTTGCGACGGTTGGTTTTCGAGGGGCTGGTGACGCTCCAACCGCGCAATGGCTATAAGATCGCGTCGGTGACGTTGCGCGGTGTCGAGGAGCTGTGCGGGTTGCGCCTCGCTGTCGAGCCGGCGGCCGTTGCGCTTGCAGCGCGTCGCTTGAAGGCCGCACAGCTAACCCAGCTCGACGAGCTCGCGAAGGTGACGTACGACGCGAGCGACCGTGAGTCCGTGCGGGAGTACTTGCGCGTCAATCGCGAGTTCCACGGCCTGATCGTAAGCGCGTGTGGCAACAGTCGCCTTACCGCCTTGGTCGATCAACTTCACTTCGAGAGCTATCGCATCTTTCAGGTGCAGCTGATGAACTACCCGGACAACGCGCAACACACGCGACTCCATGAGGACCTCGTGGCGGCGCTACGTGCAGGCGACTCGGCGAAGGCGCGACGGCTCTCAGAGCGGGAGATCTCGGCATCACAGCAATTCATCATCGACAGCCTCATCAACAGCCCGGCCCTGCGGTCGGTGGCTGTGGGCGACGTCGAATAGTCGGTTCTGCGCGTGGGAGTATCGAATGAGAAGAGCCTGTGCCCGAGAAGGGTGCAGGCCTTTTCTTTATCCGGGGAGATTTCAGAGACTCAGCGCCGGAATCGCTGTCCGGAGAAATTGTCGACAAACGAAAGCCGCCCCTCTCGAGGCGGCTCGTAAGTCGTTGTGGTACATCACTGGGGCGGTAGGACTCGAACCTACAACTTCCTGATTAACAGTCAGGCGATCTGCCAGTTGATCTACACCCCATCACAAACAAAAACGCCCGTCAGATCAGATCTGACGAGCGCTGGCTTTACCGAACATGCGCGCTGGTCAGATACCCGTATTGGGGTTCCGATTATTGAGATTATTGCGATTGAGCGCGGCGGCGTTTGTCATAACGCTCGTAGTATAGGTCCGAAGGGCTGACCCGTCAATGCCAAAACCCGATCACGCGCCCGCGATCCCCTCCCACAGCCCCTGCAGATACGTCGCGCCCAGCGCTCGATCATACAGTCCATAGCCCGCTCGGCCCGTCTCACCCCAGATCATACGTCCGTGATCAGGACGCATCGGTCCTTCGAATCCCGTCTCGTGCAGCGCCGTGAGAACGCCGTGCATGTCGACATCGCCGAGCCGAGTCGGATGCGGCGCCTCGTTGAACTTCCTGGTGCCAGTCCACTTCACGTTGCGACAATGCGCGAAGTGAATGCGTTTCCGTTCACCGAGCATTCGCGCCATTGCTGGCAGATCATTCGACGGCTCGGCGCCGAGTGAACCGGTGCAGAACGTCACGCCGTTCGCCGGAAGGTCGACGAGCTTCGTGAACCGATCGAGGTTCGGACCATTCGTGATGATCCTCGGCAGACCGAAGATCGACCAGGGTGGATCGTCCGGATGAATGGCCATCTTCACACCGGCGCTCTCCGCCACGGGAACGACACGCTCGAGAAAGTACGCGAGATTCTCCCACAACTTCTCTTCGTCGACCTGCTTGTAGGCGTCGAGCAATGCCTGAAGCGTCTTTGCGTCGTATGCCGTCGCCCAACCGGGAAGATCGCCGGTGCCGCGCGACAGGTCGATGCGAGAGAGCGCTGCGTCGTCGTAGGCGAGAGCTGTCGACCCATCCGGATTCACCATCGCGAGATCGGTGCGCGTCCAGTCGAAGATCGGCATGAAGTTGTAGCACAACACGGGCACACCGAGATCGCCCATGTGCTGTACGCTCTGCGCATACTGGTCCACGAGCTTGTCCCGCGTGGGACGTCCGAGCTTGATGTCCTCGTGAATCGGAATGCTCTCGACGACCGCGAGCGTGAGACTCGCATCGTCGATCTGCTCGGCGAGCTTCGCGATCTTTTCCTTCGGCCAGACGTCGCCGACGGGGACGTCGTACAGCGCACTGACGACGCCGTTGACTCCAGGGATCTGCCTGATGTTCTGGAGTGAGACCTTGTCGTCGGCCCCGAACCAGCGGAAAGTCATCTTCATTGAAGTGGTGCTCGAGGTACGGTTTGTCGATCGACGCATGATCGTGAAAAGCACGACCGCTGCCAAGGGCGACCCTTGCTCTT
>JAQBPV010000307.1 GCA_028287345.1 Gemmatimonadota bacterium | reverse complement strand
GCGACGGTTGGCGGCACGAGGTACTCCCGTGCCGTGATGGAAATGGGCGGTGCCGACTCTCGTCCCGTGTAGAGTGCGATGACCTGCTCACCCGCGCCCAGCACGACGTCATGCGCCGTGGTGTGCGTGCGCACCCAGTCGAGCGCAGGCGCGATTTCCGCGCTCGCCTGGCGCGCCGGCACGCGCCAACTTCGCGTGGCGTAGGCGTGCAGCTCGGTTCGCAGGAAGGCCAGCGCGGGCAGAAGCGCGCAGACCGCGACGCCAATGCGCCATCGGCCAGCGCGGAGCCACAATGCGCGGCCACCCTCCAGCATCATGAGCGCGAGCAGCGGCCAAATGGCCCAGACGTATCGCCACGGCGTGAAGGGAAACACGAGCACGATGCCGAGGTACAGCACGGCGAACACGATCGTTACCGGCGCTCGCCGTATGATCGACCATATCCCCGTGAGCATCGCGGCGACCACGATGGCCAGGGTGAGATGATGAATCGCCGCCGGCATTCCCGCCGCAAAACGATCCTGCAACAGGAGCCAGCATTCGATGAGATTGACGCGCGCCGTCGCCAGCGGAAAACCGATCCCACCGTCGCGAACCCCAGCAGCGACCCAACTCAGGTACGATCCGTACGCGCCCTGGAGTGGCGAGGCAATGCTCGGCGACGCCCAGCGCGACCAGAGCAACCACGGAAGCTGCACGACGAACGCGGCCAGAAAGACAGTGCCCGCACGTACGTACCGCCGTCGAGCGACGAGCACGACGAAGACAGCGACGAACAGTGCGATGGCGTGCGTGCGAACGAGCATCAGGAGCCCGACGAGTGCTCCCGTCCACAGGTCCTGTGCCCCGTCACCGTCATCGGCGGAGCGCTCGCACAGCAGCAGCGAGGGCCACAGCAGCGCAATGAACATGGGCTCGGACAGGAGGGCGCCAGCTACTGTGAGCACCGGAGTCGACAGCGTTGCCACGAGGGCCGCCACTGCCGCCGTCCTAGGCGACCAACCGAGACGGCCCTTCGCGAATACGACCCATCCGTATGCCGCGATCCCCAGCAGCAGCGCGTTGATGCCGAGCAGAAAGGATATGTTCTCGGGAAAGGCGGGCATGATGCGCCACGCGGCCGCGAGAAGGAGTGGATAGAGCGGCGGATAATGCGTTGCCGCGGGAGCACCAGGCAGATGGCTGTAGTGGAATCCATCGCCCGCGGCGATCGACCGTGCGAGCAGCGCATAGACGCCGTCGTCGTGAAAGACGCCGACGGTGTACGGCACCGCCGCCCAGGAGGCAATGCTCCAGCCGACGGCGATGACGAGGGCGGGGAGCAACCACCATGTACGTGCGCGAGACGGCGTCGCAGCGATCGCGACTGCCGTCATGCCTCTACGCCGTACCGCGAAAGCTTTCGGTAGAGGGTGGATGGATCGATGCCAAGCGCTTCGGCAGCGCGGCTCTTGTTTCCACCTTCGCTCTGCAGCACCCACATGATATAAGCTCGCTCGACTGCCTCGAGCGTCGGATTCGACGGCACGCGCTCGGCGACGAGTGGCTCGCTTACCCGCTGGGTGACGCGCTCGGGAAGACCGGACGGCAGGATCTCCACATCGGGCGTGAGGATGACTGCACGTTCGAGCGCATTCTCCAGCTCACGCACATTTCCCGGCCAGGTGTAATTCACGAGCGCGTCGAGCGTGGTCGGCGACAAGACCTTCTTCTCTTCCTTTCGAAGCTCCGCGATGCGCTCGAGGAAGTATTCGGCGAGCAGCGGAATGTCGTCGGCGCGCTGGCGCAGCGTCGGCAAGTGAAGCGCGATGACGTTGAGTCGATAGTAGAGATCCGTGCGGAACGTGCCACGGCGAATCTCCTCCTCGAGCTCTCGGTTTGTTGCGGCAATCAACCGTACATCGATCGCTTGCGGCTCCGTACCTCCGACGGGGATGACTTCTCTCTGCTGCAGCACGCGCAGCAACTTGACCTGCGTGGCCGGTGTCGTCTCGCCGATTTCGTCGAGGAAGAAGCTGCCCTTCGCCGCCGCGGTGAACAGCCCGCTCTTGTCCTTGATGGCGCCGGTGAACGATCCCTTCACGTGTCCGAACAGTTCACTCTCGAGCAAGCTCTCGGGCAGCGCGCCGCAGTTGATCGACGCGAACGTTCGATCGGAGCGTGACGACAGCTCGTGGATGTAGCGCGCGATGACTTCCTTACCGGTTCCCGACTCGCCCTGAATGAGGACGGTCGACTCCGTGGGCGCGACGGTCTCCGCGAGACGCAGCACCTCGAGCCAGCTGCGACTGTTGCCCACCGGCCGAGAGCCCGTGGGACCTTCGCGGCGCTTGATCTCCTGGCGCAGCGAGCGATTCTCGACGCGAAGCTCGCGATGCTCTGCCGCGCGCTTGAGGATCGCCAGGAGCTCGTCGTTGCGGAACGGCTTCTGGATGTAGTAGAAAGCGCCCTCGTTCACCGCCTGCATGGCCGACTGCAGTGTGGCCTGCGCCGTCATGAGGATCACCGGCGTGTCCGAATCCTGCTGGCGCGCCGCGGCGAGGATCTCCACGCCGCCCACGTCGGGCATGCGGACATCGGAGAGCACGATGTCGGGCTGGATGAGGCTGAGCTGCTCGAGGCCAGCGCGTCCGCCTCGTGCGGTGTGCGTCTCGAATCCTGCGTTGCGCAGCAGGATGCCGAGTGATTCGAGGATCCCGGGCTCGTCGTCGACGACGAGCACCGATGGAATGCGGTCGGCGGTCACGTGTACACTGGTGTGTGGGAAGACAACGACGGCTGTTCGCCGCGCAGCGCGCGGGGAACGCAGGGGAGAACGATTGTGAAGCGCGTGCCGGACGTGGTGCTGTCGAGAAACACGAGGCCGCGATGCGCATCGATGGCGCGATGCACCACGGCGAGTCCCAGACCACTGCCACCCGGCTTGGTGGTGAAGAAGGGATCAAACAGCCGATCGCGAATCTCGGCGGGGATACCGGCGCCGTGGTCAGTGACGCTGATCGCCACCGCGCCATTCGGGAACGAGATGCCGCTGCCGATCTGCTCCTGCGTCGGCGCGCTGACGTCCACGTGCACTTCGCCGTTCGCTGGCGAGGCCTGGATGGCATTCAGCAGAAGGTTGAACAGCGCGCGGTGGAGCAGATCGTCGTCGCCCTCGACCACGAACTCGTCGGGCTCCACGTGCGACACGATCGCAACGCCTTCCGCCTTGTCCGGATGCGACAGCGCAAGTCGCACGGCACCGGCCATGAGCGTCGAGAGATCGAGCGGCTCGAGTCGGGCCACCCGCACGCGCGCGAAGTCGAGGAATTCGGAGAGCAGCCTGCTCAACCGGTCGGACTCGCGCATGACGAGGTTGGCGAGCGAGCGCTCGTCGGCGCCGGAGAACGGCGAGTGTGAGAGCTGCTCGACAGCGCTGCGAATCGATGCGAGCGGATTCTTGATCTCGTGCGCGAGCGATGCCGACAGCTCGGCGATGCCCTCGAGTCGCTCGGCACGTAGTCGCAACGCGTCGATGCGCTTCTGGTCCGAGATGTCCTGGAAGATCGCCGTCGCCGTGCGATCGGTGCGGCGGCCGTCGCCGTCGGTGTATGTAGTCGTCACGCCAATGGGAAAGCGCTTCTCTACCGTAGCGATCATTCCCTCGGCGCGCGTCGTGCGTACGCGGTTCTGCACGGAGCGCTCGAGCGCATCGGCGAGCTCGGAGGCGATGCGACGGATCTCCTCGAGTACCGGTTTCCCGATGAAGTCCTCGAGATCGACGCCGAGCAGGTGCTCCGCCATCGGATTTGCGTAGAGAAGATGTCCTCCACCATCCACTGTGAGAACGCCACTGCGAATGTTGAACAGAATGTCCGCCGCCTGAAGGCGGACGTGCGCCAACTCGGCTTCAGTGCCCGCCCCGACTTCCTGGAGCTTGCCGCTGAGAAATGCGCTGCCGAGTGCGACGAAGGCGAACACGCCGAGCTGCAACCAGACCGCGGCACTGAAGCTGGCGTCGATCGTGAAGAAGGAGTCCGCTACATATAGAACGTTGCCGAGCAGCGCGACGAGCAGCGCGCCGCCGGCAGGCAGAAGCAGCGACGCGATGGCGATGACGAGGATGTACAGCGCGGCAAACTGCGAGGTCCCCGCCGTGCTGTCGCGTGTGAGATGAACGACCGCCGTGACGAGGAGGAGGTCGAAGCTCGTCTGGAGGTAGTAGAACGTGGGGTGCCGCTGGCCGCGATTGAATCGGCTATAGATCAGCGAGACGGCCGTCACCAGCAACGTGGCGGCGAACGTCAGCGACGCGAGAAGCAGCTTGGTGCTGTCCTCGAGCGGCTGGTCGAGCGATGCGAGGATCGCGGCGAGGAAGATCGCGGAGGCGATCGAGACGCGTGCGACGTACACCCAGCGCATGAGACGCGCGGGGTCGAGGAAGATGGCTCGATTTTCTGTCGTCGTACGGTCGAGAAGGCGCAAACGATGGTCTCGCAAAGTGCAGAGCCAGGCAGGCTGGCTCGTTCTGGCATTCTGCCACACTACAACGCATGGACGATTCGTAAACCGTGGGGTTACGCATGGGAAGTGAGGACGGTCTGGCGCTGTCGGCGACGCTGGCGATTCCGCGCGCCGAACTGACGTATCGGGCCAGCCGGGCAGGCGGCGCCGGCGGACAGCATGTGAACACGTCGTCCACCCGGATCGAGTTGCTGTGGAACGTCCGGGCGACGCAAGCGCTCGACGAGGCGGAGCGAGCCCGGGTCGAGACGAAGCTTGCGACGCGAATCGACGGCGAAGGCTTCATCCGGGTGGTGTCGAGCGCGCGTCGCAGCCAGAGCCAGAACCGGGAGGCGGCCGAGGAGCGTCTGGTCGAGTTGGTGAAGGGAGCGCTCGTCGTCCAGAAGCGCCGGAAGGCGACCAAGCCGTCGCGCGGCGCGAAGGAAGCGCGGCTCAGCGAGAAGAAGAAGCGCGGCGAAACCAAGCAGCAGAGGCGTGCCGACAGCTTCGACTGATGCAGAACGCTAGGAGTTCCGGACCTCGCCCAGTCGTCTCTTGAGGCCGGGAAGTGCTTCGCGCGCCTGCGTGGCGGCGCGCGACTGCGGGTACTGCTCGATGATGCGCCGCAGTTCAACGAGGGCGCGCCCTGGGTCGGCGAGCGGACCGTCGTACAGGTCGACCAACCGGCTCGTGGAGTAGAGCGCATCGCGCGTCGTCACGCCGGGCGTGATTCGAACCTCGCGAAAGAGTTCGGCCGCCCGCGCCGCGTTGCGATTGCCCCGGGCGTAGTGTTCGGCGGCGCGAAGCCGTGGCGCGGTAGCGAGCGGCTGTTCGGAGATGATCGCCTCGTATGACTCGAGCGCGCCGGGAACGTCGCCGCGCGCGGCCATCGCCTCCTGGTACGAGAACGTCTGCTCGTAGGGCGTCGAGTTACCAGATGGCTGAATGAACGACTGCGCGACTGCGCCGGCGCCGTCACTGAGCTTCGCCGTCATGACGTAGGTGACGGCGCCGAGGATCAAGCTCACGATCAAACCGCCGCACAGCGTTCCGAAGGAGGGCCCGCCGCCCTGCGCGGCAAACAGCATGATCCCAGCGAAGGTGATTGCAGTCACCGTCGCACCGTACGAACCAGCCTTCAGCCGGAGACCGGCGTCCGGTCCCTCCCGGTCGAACCACGTTCGTTTGTAGCCGGGTGAGTCTTCCTGCCCGGCGGGCAACACAGGGGGAGGCGTGCGCATGGTGTCTCTATTATCGCGGATTCGCGGTTGGTCCCACAACAACTTGTGTCCAGATGCGCCGATCTAGAGGTTACACATTCAGCGGACTGGAGGGGGATCTCGTCAGCCGCCGCCGCTGGAACGCGCAGGGCGACAGAAGCGCATTTCTGCTTCGATGCTGTTGTATTGGACGGGGCACCAACTTTGCCCCATCGCTGATGACGCCGCTCGTGCGGCGCCTATCCGACCCTCAGTTGCGGCTCGACCGCGGGACTGCCAGATGACCCGTTTCGCTCCCCGTCCAGCGATGCTCTTTGCATTGCTCGGCGCGCTCCTCATTGGACTCCCCGGTAGCGGGGGAGCACAGTACTTCGGCCGCAACAAGGTCCAGTACGAACGCTTCGATTTCCACATCCTGCGAACGCCGCACTTCGACCTCTATTTCTACCCTGCAGAGTCGCTCGTCGTGCACGACGCGGGCCGACTCGCCGAGCGCTGGTACGCGCGACACTCGGACAGCTTCCGCCACACCTTCGACCGCAAGTCGATCGTGTTCTACGCCGACCAGCCGGACTTCCAGCAGACGAACGTCGTCGGCGAAGAGCTGTCGGAGGGAACGGGCGGTGTCACGGAAGGTCTTCGCACGCGCGTCGTCATGCCGTTCACCGGCATCTACGCGGACAACGACCACGTACTCGGCCACGAGTTGGTGCACGTGTTCCAGTACAGCGTTGCTGAAGCTGGACCGGGTGGACTGCAGCGACTGAACTCGCTTCCGCTTTGGCTCATCGAAGGTATGGCCGAGTATTTCTCGCTCGGCCGCAACAACCCGCTCACGGCGATGTGGCTTCGCGATGCTTCCGAGCGCGAGAAGCTTCCGACGATTCATCAGCTGAACACCGATCCGCGCTTCTTCCCGTACCGCTATGGTCAGGCGCTGTGGGCCTATGTTGGCGGACGTTGGGGCGATCGCGCCGTCGTCGACGTCTACCGCACGTCGCTGCGTATCGGATTCGAGGAAGGCATTCGCCGAGTGCTCGGCGTGTCGACCGATTCGCTGTCGAAGGACTGGATCTCGGCGACGCGCCGCGCGTACCTGCCGGCGCTCGAGGGCAAGACTCGGCCGAACCAGGCCGGCGACCCTATCCTCCAGATCGACCGCAAGAGTGGCGAGATGAACCTCGCGCCGCAGGTGAGCCCGGACGGCAAGCTCGTGGCGTTTTTTGCGCGCCGCGGACTGTTCGAGATCGAGTTGTTCGTCGCCGATGCACAGACCGGCCGCGTGATCAAGAAGCTCGCTGGCCCGACGAGCAACTCGCACTTCGACGCCATCACGTTCATCTCGTCGTCGGGCGCGTGGTCGCCGGACAACCAGAAGTTCGCATTCATCGCGCAGTCTGAAGGCAATCACGAGATCGCGTTGCTCGACGTCAACTCGGCGAACATCGAACGCCGCATCCGCGTGCCTGGCGTGGGTGCCATCTCGAACATCGCGTGGTCGCCGGATGGCCGGACGATCGCGTTCTCCGGCCAGCACGGCGGACTTGCCGATCTCTATTTGCTCGACGTGAGCGGCGGAACGGTAAAGCAGCTGACGAACGATCGCTATGGTGACATCCAGCCGACGTGGTCGCCGGATGGCAAGACGCTGGCGTTCTCGAGCGATCGCGGGCCGTCGACGAATTTCGAGACGATGGTGTACTCGGATCTGCAGCTCTCGACGATCGACGTCGCGAGCGGCAAGGTCAGCGTCATCCCGGGGTTCCCGCAGGGGAAGCATCTCAATCCGCAGTATTCGCCGGACGGCACGAGCCTCTTCTTCATCAGCGATCAGGATGGCTTTTGCGACATCTATCGCGTGGAGCTCGCGACGGGCCAACTCTTTCGCGTGACGAAGCTGTCCACGGGCGTCAGCGGCATCACCGCGACGTCGCCGGCGATGTCCGTCGCACCTTCGACGGGCCGGATGCTCTTCTCGGTGTTCGAGGATCAGGGCTACGCCGTGTATGCGCTCGATGCGTCGCGTACGCGCGGCGAGCCGATTACGGCCGGAGTCGTCGCCACGAACTCGGGCGTGCTACCGCCGGGCGACACGCCGGGCCGGGCGACCGTCTCGCAGTACCTGAAGGATCCGCTCACGGGCCTCGCGTCAGGCAATGACTTCACCGTTGCGACATACAAGTCGTCGTTCTCGCTCGACGCGGTCGGTCAGCCCGCGCTAGGCGTGACGGCTGGCGGACCGTTCGGCACAGGTGTGTCGGGCGGCGTGTCGTTCCTCTTCGGCGACCAGTTGAGCGACCGTCAGATCGGCGTCGCGGTGCAGGCCAACGGCACCGTGCAGGACATCGGCGGCCAGGTGCAGTACGCGAACCTCAAGAGCCGCTGGAATTGGGGCGCGTCGGTCGAGCACATCCCGTACCAGTACGCGTACTATCTCAACTCGCAGTCGCAGAATGGGTTGTTCCAGCAGGACCTCATTCTCCAGCGTGTGTTTCTCGACCAGGCCGGAGTGAGCACCGCATATCCGTTTTCGTCCACGCGTCGCATCGAGTTCGGTGCCGCTGCAACGCGCGTCGGTTACAGCACGCAGCAGCAGAGCGTGTTGTACGATCCGTTCACGGGCCAGCCGGTGCAGCAGCAGGTCACCAACCTGCCGTCGTTCGATCCGGTGTATTACGGCTCGGGCAGCATCGCGTATGTCGGCGACAATTCGTACTCGGCGTTCACGAATCCGATCGAGGGCGGACGCTATCGCTTCGAGATCTCTCCGACTGTGGGCACACTGACGTACAACGCGGTGCTCGCGGATTATCGGAAGTACTTCTTCATGCGGCCGCTCACGTTGGCGTTCCGCGGTTTGCACTACGGTCGGTACGGCCGCAGCGCTGAAGACTCGACGCACATGTATCCGCTGTTCCTCGGTGAGGAGACGCTAATGCGTGGGTACAGCTACGGCTCATTCGATCCGGCTGTCGAGTGCACGGCAACCGCCTGCCCCGTGTTCGACCGCCTTCTCGGCAGTCGTCTAGCCGTGGTGAGCGCGGAGCTCCGCATTCCCGTGTTGGGCGTGCCGGAATACGGGCTGTTCAACTTCCCCTATCTGCCACTCACGGTCTCTCCATTCGTGGACGCCGGCGAGGCATGGAGTGGTGGCCAGAACCAGAGTCCGACGTTGAGCACCAACCAGTCGAACTTCCGCATTCCAGTGGTGAGTGCGGGTGTCTCGGCGCGCGTCAACCTGCTCGGTTACGCAGTCATCGAGTTCTACTACGCACACCCATTCCAACGACCAGGCAAGAACTGGGTGTACGGCATTCAGTTGGCGCCAGGCTGGTAGTGACTTGTGTTTGAGAAGCGCCCCGGCACAAGCCGCGGCGCTTCTTTTTTACGAGTGTGCGCTGTGCGGGCGAGCTCCGGCGGCACGACTAGTGTAGATCTCCGTATAGTGCCCGGTAGATGGATGCGTTGCGAAGAACCACGCGTACGTAGTCGCGTGTTTCGGTAAATGGGATCCACTCGGTAAAGAGTTCGGCGTCTTCGGTTCCCGGCCGATTCAGCCAGCGCGTCACTCGGGACGTGCCTGCATTGTACGCCGCCAGCGCACGTTCCGGTGGTGTGTTTCGCTTCAAGCTCGACGCAAGGTGTGTCGTTCCCAGCTCGAGGCTTACGTCGGGGTCGAACAGCAGTGCTGTGTTCCACAGCGGATACTTGCGACTCGCTGCGATCGATGTGCCGACACTCGGCATCAATTGCATCAGGCCGCGCGCCGTTGCCGGCGACACGGCGCGCGGGTTCCAGCTCGACTCCTGACGGATCAGACCGGCCACCAGCGCTGGATCGAGATCGTTGCGTCGCGACTCCTCCACCAACGCATCGTCATGCACGATGGGATAGGCGATGCGAAGCAGCGCGCGCGACGTATTGCCCTTGTCCATCGCCGCGAGCGCGACGCGTAGCGCACGAGCCGGTTCGTTCACGCTGCCGAGCGCCTGCGCGATTGCCGCAGCGTTAGCGGGCACAGTCTCGGCGCGCGCGGCGAGTGCATCGATTTCGAACCGCGCTTCGACGTCCATGCCCAGGCGCTGCAGGATGATGATGCGCTGTACTGCGCTGTCGACAGTCGTCGAGTGTGCGGCGGTGTCCAAGCCGGCTGGTGCGGACCATCCGGGAATGGAGAGTCGCTTGGCCGCGAGCATCGCGTAGTAGCTGAGCGGCGCGTCCTTGATGATCGCGCGCCAGCGCTCTTCCGCCTCGCTTTTCTTTCCTGCACTCGCGTACGCGCGCGCCGCCCAGTAGCGCGCCGCGACAGCCTCTTCGTCGCCCGGATGGGCGGCGACGAGTGAGTCGAACGTCGCTGCCGACGACGCGGGCGATGACGACCATTGCAGGAGACCAAGGCGGAAGCGCGCCAGCGGTGCCTGTGACGCGTTGGGGTATCGCGCGACGAGATCGTGCAGGGACTTCGCGGCGCCGGTGAGGTCGCCAGCGTCCACCTGGAGGTCGGCGAGCAACAGCAGCGCCGGCGCCGCCGCCTCGCGGGACGCAGCGTGCTCCTGAGCCACCGCGCGCAAGGCGTCGCGTTTTGACGCTCCGTCGCCAGTCAGCGCCATCAGCCGCGCGCTCTGATATGCCGCCAAGGGCGCGCGACTGGGATCATCGGTGATCGTGGCGTACACGCGCGCGGCGTCGCCATTGCGTCCCGCTCGCACGAGCACGCTCGCGTAGCTCATGCGATCCGCTGCCGACAGCGGCGATGCGGCGGCTGCCTTCGCGAACGCCGCAACGGCGCGTGCTGTCGAACCAGCGCCAGCAGCGGCGCGCGCTACCGCGAGCTCGTCGCGTGCCGTCAGCGCGCCAAGCTTGTCGAGCACTTCGATCGACTGTCGCGCCTCGGCGTTGCTCGGCGACTTCTGGAGGTACGCGACGATCCGCTGTGCGAGTGCCGCCTTCGCGGCGACGTCACGCGCGGCG
>JAQBPV010000301.1 GCA_028287345.1 Gemmatimonadota bacterium | reverse complement strand
GCGCGCGAGCCGTTCGGTGCGCTCGAGAAGGTCGCCGACGGCGTCTGGGCCCTGGTCTCCACACCACTCGGCGGTGATCGCACGACGCTCTCGAATGGCGGCATCATCGCCGGCCGCAATGGCGTATTGGCGATCGAGGGGTTCAATCAGGTGCAGGGTGCGGAATGGCTCGCGAGCCAGGCGATGCAACTCACCGGCAAGCGGCCCACGCATGTGGTGCTCACGCACTATCACGCCGATCACGCGAATGGCTTGGCGGGATATCTGAGCGGTGGGCATCCGGTCACCCGCGCCACTGAGCGCACGCGCGACCTCGTCACGACGAAGAACCTTCCTGCCGATGCCGCGCGAAGTGCGGCGCTCGGCGGTGTCGAGCTGCTCCCCACGAACAGCGCGACGACGATCGACCTCGGTGGACGGTCGGTGCATCTGATTCCTCGCGGCGGTCACACCGACAGCGATGTCACGCTGGAGCTCGACGATCCCGCGGTCGTGTTCTGCGGAGATCTCGTATGGAACGGGATGTTCCCGAATTATGTCGACGCGCAGCCATCGAGATTGTCGGCGGCGGTGCGCGCGATTCGGCGGTCGTCACCCGATACGATCTACGTGCCGGGCCATGGCGCCATCGCGCGCGCGACCGACTTCGACCGCTATGTGTCGATGATCGATGAGGTAGAGCATGCGGCCCGTCGGGCAAATGCGTCGGGCATGAGTGCCGCGGATGCAGGTGCGAGCTTCACGCTGCCGGCGACCCTCGGCGACTGGGTGCTGTTCTCGAAGGCGTTCTATCCGCGGGCGTTCGAGGCATGGTACCGCGAGCTGAAGGGCGCGTAACGCGCGCGTCCACGATGCGGCTGCTCGACGTCATCGTCACGGCAGTCGGAGAGATTCTCGCCAACAAACTGAGAAGCTTCTTCACGCTGCTGGGCATCATCGTGTCGGTCGCTTTTCTCGTCGCGGTCGTGGCGGTGATCCAGGGGATGAACTCGTACGTCAAGGAGAACGTGGCGGCGTCGCTCATCGGGACGAACGCGTTCCAGGTGCGGCGCGTGCCCATCCAGATCGGCTTCTTCGACGACGAGATGTGGAAGAGGGTATCCAAGCGTCCGATGCTCACACGCGCGGACTTCGACGTGGTTCGCTCGGCGTTGCCCGATGCCCAGGCCATCGCGATCACGTCGGGCTTTCCGACACCGCTCTCCGATCTTCAGTGGCGCAATCGCGTCGTCGGCGACGTGCAGATTCGCGGAGCCACCGCGCCGTATCAGGTGGTGCAGGACTACAAGTTCGAGCGCGGACGTCCACTGATGGACGTGGACGAAGAGCAGCGTCGAGCGGTGGCAGTGATCGGCAGCGAAGTGGCGGAGAAGCTGTTCGAGTCGACCGATCCGATTGGACAGGAGATCCGGCTCGCCGGCGACAGGTTCGAGGTCGTCGGTGTACTCGCCTCGAAGGGCCGTGTATTGGGACAGTCGTTCGACGCCATCGCGCTCATCCCGCTGTCACGCTATGAGCTGCTGTATGGCCACCGGGCGACGACGTCGATCTCGGTGAAGATGGCCGATGCCATCGATGTCGCCTCGGGCATGCATCGCGCGGAAGAGGCCATGCGTCTCGCCCGGCGCCTGCGGCCCGGACAGGAAAACAATTTCTCCGTCGAGACGGCCGAAGCGCTCGTGGCCTTCTGGAAAAACCTGACGGCGGTGCTGTTCAGCGTGATTCCCGCTGTCGTCGCGATCGGCATCGTCGTCGGCGGCATCGTCATCATGAACATCATGTTGATGGCCGTCAGCGAGCGCACGCGAGAGATCGGTATTCGGAAGGCCGTGGGCGCCCGGTCGCGCGACATCGAGCGACAGTTTCTCGCCGAGGCGATCGCGCTCTCGATGCTCGGGGGCATCATCGGTGTGGTGTCCGGCTGGGCGTTCGCGGAGCTGGTGGCGACGGTGTCGCCGCTGCCGGCGCGCATCTCATGGTGGTCGGTGGCGCTCGCCATTTTCCTTGGCGCGGGAGTCGGCGTGTTGTTCGGCGTGTATCCCTCGCGTCGTGCGGCGCGGCTCGATCCCATCGCTGCGTTGCGGGCGGAATGATGCGCTTCATCTCTACCGACCAGTTCCGGGAGAACATTGGCATCGCCATCGATGCGCTGCGACTGAGCAAGCTGCGTTCGGCACTGACCATCCTCGGTGTCGTCATTGGTGTGGCCACCGTGATGACGATGGCGACCATCGTGAAGGGAATTCGCGACCAGATCCTCAATACGATCAGCCTCGCAGGCCCCACGACTTTCTACGTCATGAAAATCGTGAGCACGACGCCTGTGAATCCGGACCAGCTCCCGGCGTACATCCGCATCCGTCCGGACTTGAGGGCCGAGGAGGCTCGCCGCATGGCGCTGTTGCCGCAGATCGAGTACGCGGGGATCTGGTCACAGGTGTTTGCGCGCGTGAACTACGGCAACTCGCGCACGCGTGATGTCATCGTCTACGGCGCCGACGACCACTATCAGGAGGTCATCGGCGGCGAGCTGCTCGAGGGACGGTGGTTCACGAAGAACGAGCTGAAGACCGGCGCGGCGGTGGCCGTGCTTCAGGAGAAGCACGCGCGACAGATCTTCGGCCGAGAGAATCCGCTCGAGAAGATCGTGCAGATCGGCGGACGTCCGCTACAGGTCATCGGACTATACCAGGATCCGGCGAACATCTTCTCCCCACCTGGCCAGGAGGTTGGGGCGATTCTTCCCTACGAGTACACCTGGCACGCCTACAACATCGACAAGACCAACGCGCTGTTCATCGTGGTGAAGCCGAAGCCGGGGATCACCGTGGCGGACGCGGAGGATGCGGTGACCATCCTGCTGCGCGAGATGCGGCGGCTGCGTCCGGCCGACAAGAACAACTTCGACCTGTTGAGCCAGGATCAGATCCTCAAGGTGTTCATGTCGATCACCGACATCTTCTTCCTGGTGATGCTGGTGCTGGCCTCGGTGGCGTTGATGGTCGGTGGGATCGGCGTGATGGCGATCATGATGGTGTCGGTCACGGCGCGCACGCGCGAGATCGGCATCCGCAAGGCGCTTGGCGCGACGCGGCGCGACATCCTGATGCAGTTTCTCGTCGAGGCGGCGACGCTCACCGGTATCGGTGGGTTGCTCGGCATTGCGGTTGGCCTCGTCGCGGGCCGAGGTGTGACGATGCTGATGAACGTGCAGGCAGATGCGCCATTGCTGCAGACGCTGATCGCTGTCGTGGTGTCGGTGGGAATCGGTGTGGTGTTCGGCGTGGTGCCGGCGCGCCGCGCTGCGCGGCTGGACCCCATCGAGGCGCTGCGCTACGAGTGAGGAAGTAGCTCCTCGAGAGCGAGTCGTGTCCTGAGCGGAATCTGCGCTTCGTCGAAGTAGGCCGTGACGATGCCGAGCGCCTCTTCTGAGCCAGTAATGTTGAGGTAGCGCAGCAGATAGCGGACGTCGTCGAGGTCGTGGAATTCTTCGCTCAATCGCATCGCCATGCACTTCATGGCGAGTAGGTAGGACGGATTTGCCACGAACACGCGCAGGTTGGACAATTCGAGAAAGGGGTCAAAATCGGCGCGCTGGCCGAGATACCCCTTCACGGCGTCATTCAACCAGTTGTCGGGGACATCCGCAATGGCTGCGACTCGCGCGCTTGCCTCTCGGATCGACTTTGCTGGCTTGAAGACCGCGTCTACGTCGCGCGTTGCGCCACGCGCGTCCAGCGCGATGCACATCACGGCACCGCCGACAACGTACACCTCGCCCACGACTTCACCGCGCGCCAGTTCGGCATTGAGAAGCTCGAAAAGGCGCGCGATGTCCGTCTTGGTCAGCGAGACTGCGGCAGCCACTAGACTCGGGCGCCGATGCTGGCGTCAATGAAGATGTTTCGGCGCTTGAATGGTATCGGCGACACCTGCAACAAATACGGGCGTACGCTCTTGAGCGATGTCGCGAAGTGCGGTCGTTCCAGCGGCGGGATGTCACGCACCCACGACGGCGGAGCGAGCTTCTTCTGGCTCGCGGCCAACTCGACCATCGCCGCTACGTAGTTCTGCAGCATCGGCGAAAGCTTATCGAGCGAGGTTTCCGTGAGTGCCGTGGAGAACTCAATCGGAGCGAGGGCATGCAGGAAGTCGTTCAGCTCAGCGAGCGCAAAGCGGCGGTTGGCGTCTACCTCCAACGATCGAAGCAGGTCACGGAACCGATCGATTTCGGACGGAAGGACGCGCGCGAGGACCCACGTGGACACGTCGAGTCCTGCAGAGGCAGCACTCCGCTTGAGTGCCGCCTTTTGCCGTGGAGTAACGCGGATCTGGAGCTGTTGCGATTTGACGCTCATGTCGAAGCATCGCCACGTGGCAACCAATTGTCAATACATATGTATTGACATCACCAAAGATATCCGAGGAGCCACGCTCAGACGACAGCCATCCGGGCGCGCCCCGGAAGTCAGCGCCTCACGTCGCCAACCATCGGACCTTCGCTATTGATGAACGCGACCAGCGACGCGATCTCGTGGTCCTTGAGGTCAAGCTTGGGCATCCTCGCCATCGTCGTATTGGATTTCGAGAGGGGGCTCTTATCCGGATCGGCGAGGAACTTCGCGACATAGTCAGGCGGATAGCGGCGGCCCGTGAGGTCAGGACCGGCCTTGATGCCGTCCATACCTTCGGAACCGCGCACGTGGCATGTGACGCAGCCCTTGGCGAAGAACAGCCGATGTCCGCGGTCGGGTTCCGCGAGAGGACGCGGCGGCTGCGCGCCCGCGGCGATCGCGTGCACGGGCAGCAACGTGTTCTCGCTCGAGCCGAAGCCACTCTGGATGCGCACGGAGTAGTCGCCGCCGCGCGGAACCGTGAGTGACGCGAGATAGTGGCCCTTGTCGCCGACCGGACGCGCCATGGCGGACACCTCGGCGTCGCCCGCCTTCATCGTCACGCGAGGCGAGATGCCGGAGAGAGGACTGACGCCGTGCTGTCGGATGACGAAGCCGATGTCCGTCGCCTTGCCAGCGACGATGTAGTCGGGGAGGTCATCCACCGTGATGACCGCCCAGCCGCCGAAGGTGAACGCGAGGGCAGGAACGAGCAGGATACCGAACAGCGCGGCGTACAGCGTTCGCTTCTTCATCGGACGACCTCCATGGTCTCGTACGGCCGAAACGTGCGTGAGCGACGGTTCGATGCCGGTCGGTGGCAGGGCGTTTATCGGCACTATCTCGAGATGACGAGCTCGCAGTGATGGGACGTATTCGAGGCGATCGTCACTGGCGTGGACAGGAACGGGACGTACGTTCGACTCCGGTCACAGCCACGGATACCGAACACGGATTCATCGACTTCGACGCAGTGTACCGGAGGCGGAATGAAGGGACGGCGTGGCGTTCTCGTCGCGTATGCGTTCACGACAGTTCTGCAACAACCCGTCACCCAGCAGGCACGTTGGGCGCCGCCGCCACCGTGCACCGGCGATTCGACGGAGGCGCACGCTCGTCGCGGAAGCACGATTGCGGTCCCCAATCTCGACAGCATGACGATCCTTCGCGCCCGCGTGATGCTCGCGAGGCTCGGCCTCAAGATCGACGTGCGGAATGTGCAGGTGGACGGACGGACAGGTGTCGTCATCGGACAGGCGCCGCAAGCCGGCACTTCCGTCACGTCGGGCGACGTGGTGATCGTCTGCTCGCGACGCTCGGCGGCTATGCCGAACGTGGTCGGGCTCACGTTCGACGCCGCGGGGAAGGTCCTCGCCGATGCGGGCTACGATGCCGTCAGGATCAACAGCTTCGTGGATCGCGCCGAGCGGGTGGGCATCGTATTCCGGCAGCAGCCAGTCGCGGGCGCAGCGATTCCGCGGGGCGGCACCGACACGCTCATCGTCGGCATGGCGCCTCCGATTGCGAGCGACATGCGTGCGCCGGGGGCGCAAGGATTGCCTGGAGCGTCGCCGACGCAGCAGACCCCAGGCGTCACGAATGTCGTGGCGCCGGCGCAGGAGATACCACCGATTGCTTTACTCCCCGATGAGCCGATCGGCTGGAGCTGGCTGTTGGTGCTCGCAGTCGGAGTGGTCGCGCTGGGGGTCGCGTGGGCCATGATGGTGAAGCTGAAGGACCGGCGACGCTTGGCCGCGTTCCGCGTCGTGCCACATCAGCATCCCGGGCGTCCGCGTGTGGTGAGCGCAACGCGTGCGAAGAATCAGCGATGATCGACCAATCGGCCACGCTGCGGTCGATCCTGAACGTGAGCCACGCTGAGGCGACCAGGCGCATCCTGGACGCAGTGGACGAGTCGGTGTGGGAGCGGGTGCAGATTCCAAAGCGGCTTCGCGAACGCGCCGCAAGAAAGATCGCCGCGACACTGGACGCGTTTCTCTCGACGTCCGTATCCGGGCTGGTGAGCGGCGCGCTGCAAGGCTGCCGCGAGCTCGCCAGGTATGCCGACGGCAACGATCACGAGGTGGACGAGTTCGAGCTTTCGATTGCGTCGGAGCACGAGCCCAGCGTGGATCTCAAGATGAACGGGCTCGCGCCGCAGACGGTGACGTTTCCGGTTGCCGTATCGATCCAGTTCTCCGGAGCGACGCTCGTCATCAGGCGCGGTCGCTTGATGGGGATGCGACCGGGCCGTTGCGTCGTTTCCGGTACACTCCGGTGCGGGGAAGTGGAGTTGTTCAAGCGGGCGGAATCGCCATTGAAGATTCGCAGCGCGATGCAGTTCGGCGACGGCATTCCGATCCAAGGCTCGCGGCGCTGAGAGCGGCAGCATGCCAAAGTAGTTCGCCTGAACTACGGCTTGAGTTGCTTCTCCCGCGCCGCGCGGAACTCATTGCCCGCTCTCCACTCGGGGAACTTGCTCGCATTCGCCACTCGATAGCCCATCGTGAGGAAGAGATCGAGATCCTGCACGGCTCCGGTCATGTCCCACGTCGGCTTGATCTCGTCCTGCGGCTGATGATAGTCCTTCGCCGTGTACTCATCGCGCTTCTGCTTGCCGTAATCCGCCGGCTTCCCGATGAACGTGATACCAGGCTCGGGATCGAACGCGGGCACGCCCTGCTTGGCGAAGTTGAAATGGTCGGAGCGATAATAGAATCCCTTCTCCGGCTCGGCGTCGGGTCGCAACGTGCGCTTCTGTTCAGCTGCCGCCGCTGACGCGTAGTCGTCGAGCTCGGAGTTGCCGAGTCCGATGACGGTGAGGTCAGACGTCGGACCCCACGTGTCGAGTACGTCCATGTTGATGTTCGCCACCGTCTTCGCGAGCGGATAGATCGGTGTCACCGCGTAGTACTGTGAGCCGAGCAGGCCTTGCTCCTCTGCGGTGACGGAGAGAAAGAGGATCGAGCGCTTCGGCGGCGTCTTCATGGCGACGTACGCTTTCGCCATCGCGAGCAGACCGGCGGTTCCGCTCGCGTTGTCGGCGGCGCCGTTGTAGATCGAGTCGCCGTTGACCTTCTCGCCGACGCCGAAGTGGTCCCAATGCGCGGTGTAGACGACGTATTCATCCTTTAGCGCCGCATCGCTGCCCTCGAGCTTCGCGACGACGTTGCGCGAGTCGATCGTCCGCAGCGTGTTGTCGAGCTTCACCGATGCGGTGACGCCGAGTGGCACCGGCGTGAACGCGGGAGTGGCGGCCTTGGCCTGAAGTGAATCGAAGTTCTGGCCGGCCATCGTGAAGAGCGCCTTCGCCTGATCGAGCGAGATCCAGCCTTCGACGCTCGCGCGGCTCATGTTCTTGTCGGGCGTGACGAGATCGAACTGCTCGGCTGTCTTGCCCTGCACGACAGCGAATGGATAGCCGGCGCGCTCGGTCTGGTGGACGAGCAACACGCCGGCGGCCTTGTGCTTCATCCCCTGTTCGTACTTGTACGTCCACCGGCCGTAGTAGGTCATGCGGTTGCCACCGAACTGCGTGGTGTCGGCGAGGGGTGGATCATTCACGAGCATGACGAGCGTCTTTCCGGCGACGTCCACGCCCTTGTAGTCATCCCATTTGTATTCGGGCGCCTCCGTCCCATAGCCGACGAACACGAGCTCACTCTTGTCGAGCGACGCACTCGGCGCGACGTGCTTGGTCCACGCCACGTAGTCGGTACGCCACTTGAGCTGCTTCGTGGTGGCGCCCTTGGCGAAGGTGAGTGTGGGAGCGTTCTTCACCGTGATGCCGACGAGCGGCACCTTCTGGATGTACGTGCCGTCGGTGTTGCCGGGCTTGAGGCCCATCGCCTTGAACTGCCCTTCGAGATAGGCGACGGTCTTGTCCTCGCCGGCGGAACCGGGCTGGCGACCCATGAGCGAGTCGGCGGCGAGGACCCGGATGTTGTTCATCAACGTCGCCGTATCGATCGCGGCGATGGCCTCGGCGGGGACGACGTCGGCGTTGATCGTGGTGCCGGCGACGGCGGGGGTCTTGTCGGCGGCTGGCTGGCACGCCGCGGCGAGTGCGAGGAACGGGAGCAACAAGCGAGCAGTCGGGCGCAGCATGGCGGTCGCGGAGAGGGACGTCGTGCAGGGACGGCGGAATATGTCTTCGGCGCGGGTGCTCGGGAGGAGGGATTAGGCGATTCTCATTTGACAACGACGGTCTGAAGCGACACCAATGGTGCACTACCAAGGTGAGGCGGCGTTATGCAGGCTCACGACCAAGGCCACGAGTCGTCGCATTCATCGCAGGAATCGGCTGGGGGAGGCCGATCCTCGCATCGTGTCGTGACGCTCGTTGGCGCGCTGGTGCTGGTTGCCGGAACGGTGATCGCGGTGACGCAGCCGACGCGCGAGGAGCCATTGCGCGAGCCGTCGTGGACGTCGAAGGACTGGTGGTGGTATCCCATCGAACGGAATGCGGTGCAGCGGTTGGCCGTGTCGAAAGGTCCGTTGCAGGCGGTGTACGCTCGCCGCGGAACGGATCACGTGTGGTTTGCCGGCGCCGGTGGACTCGTAGTTCACTCAGCGGACGGTGGACGCACGTGGACGTCGAGCACCTTGAGTGCGACGCCACAAGCAGCTTCGCTGAAGCAAGTGCAGCCGGCATATCCGGCAGCGGCAGGAGCGAAGAAGGCCAGTAATCGCTCACGTCGTCCGACGGGACTGGCCGTGCCTGTATCGCTGGTGTCGACGACGCAGCAGTCGTTGCGGTATCCGCGGCAACAGATTCAAGCGAAGACGACGATCGTGCCGTTGGTGACAGGCCTGCAACACGAGAGCGCCGTCGGCAAGCTCAGGGCGGCGCAGCTCCGGGAGGGTCTGACACAATACGTGTCCAGTCGCGTGGCGGGAGGTCAGGTATTTCGTCAGTCGCCCGCCGCGGGAGACACGGTGCCGATCGGGTCGGCGGTGTTGCTCACGGTTTCCGGTTCGCCATCTACTCTGCCGCCGCAGCGTGCCCCCGACGCGCCAGCGACGGCGTCGACTGATTCCGTCGCGAGTGTGACGACCTTCTATCCCAGTTTCACCGGGATATGCCTCACCGCGTCGAGAATCGGATGGGTCATTGGCGATCGAGGCGCAGTGTTTCGTACGTCAGACGACGGCGCGACGTGGACGCAGTTGCAGACCGACGTGACGTCGGATCTCATCGACCTTGCCTGCAGCGATCGGCTGGGCGGGGTTGCGGTCGGCGAAGGCGCCGTGCTGCACCTGCGAGGCGATCGCAGCGCTGCAGATGTTCGTGCGGCCGACGGAGCCAGGCGACAGATCGCGATCGTCAGCGATGGCATGCTGGTCACCGTCGATCAGTTGGGGGGTGGGGAAGGTGGTGTGATGAGGTCCGCGGACACGGGACGAACGTGGACCGCCGACCCCGGTCTCGCCGCCATATCGGTTGGGCCCATCGTCTTCTCCGATTCGCTGCATGGCGTCTCTCCGGAGTATACCGGCGCCTTCAGCAAGACTCGCAACGGTGGACGGACCTGGCAGAGCAGCAGGGGTTGCACCTTCAGGACGGCCGACGACACCATCGGCATCTCGTTGCGCCACCTGTTCGCGTCGACGCAATCCGTCGCCATCGCGTTGGATGATCGAGATCGACTTTGGCGCACGACGAACGAGTGGAGTACGTGTGCTCCGCTCGGCACCATGCACTCGTTTGCCGTCCGGCTAGCGGCGGCTTCCGACGACGTGTGGTACGCCGTCGATGGCGGAGCACTTCGGTCCATCGACGGCGGACGCACGTGGCACTCGCTGATCAACACGTCGCGCTTCACGTCCCTGCATTTCGTCGATTCGCTGCGTGGGTTTGCCGGCGTGGAAAGCGGTCTTGTAGCGCGGACGACGAACGGCGGTAGAAGCTGGACCTACGTCCGACTCGATTCACTGGACTCCGATGCGCCACTTCACTTCGCGCCGCGCGTGGGCCAGGAGATCTATGCGATACTCGATGGCAGGCAATTCCGGACGCAAGACGGGGGCGATACGTGGACTCGGCTCAGCGAACGCGATTCAGTCACACCGCTGTTTTACCTCGATGCCCAGACAGGGTGGGGCGTTGCGAAGGACTCTCTTTACGCCACGCGCGACGGCGGCCAGACGTGGACCCGCGCGAGTCCCAAAGGCCCGCTCGGTGGAGTCGAGAAGGCGATGGAGATGGATTCGCGCGGATACTCGTTTCTTCGCGATCGGAGTGGGATAGCGCACCTTTGGGTGACGACCCCCGACGGGCGTCTGGTGAGCTACAACGGCACGCGCTGGGACACCCTTGCCTCCGGCGTACTCGTGGCCAGCGCTGTTACGCCGACGTACGCATTCGGCCTGGACACACTCGGCAACCTGATTCGCTCGACGGACGGCGGCCGCCAGTGGGCAGCCGTTCCAGTCGGTGCACCGCGCAAGTATCCGGCACCGTGGTACTACGGCTTCGCTGCGCTCACGGTCGGCGCAACACTCGCGACGTCGCGCGCGCGCCGGCGCAGCGAAACGGAGACGAAGAAATCGATCGCTGACATCCTCGTCAGCGACCGCCCGCTGCGCGAAGGCGATCCGGACGTTCTCGACTTCGGTCGCATCGCGGCGGGTCTCTCTCGCTTCATTCGCAACTCGCGCACGGAACCGCCGCTTACCATAGCGATCACCGGACCGTGGGGGACCGGTAAGAGCTCGTTGATGAACCTCCTGCGGCGCGATCTCGAGCGTCGGCGCTTTCGCACCATCTGGTTCAACGCGTGGCACCATCAGCGTGAGGAGTCGCTGCTTGCGTCGCTGCTCGAATCGATTCGACTCACCGCGACGCCGCCGCTGTGGAGTCCGAAGGGGATGCGCTTTCGAATCCGCCTCCTCGGCAGCCGCCTCTCACGCTACGCCGGGCCAGCACTCGTTCTGCTCCCAGTGTTCGCGCTCGCCCTCGGCTACATCCTGAAGGATCCCTCGAAGCGGTGGCACGACCTCGACGCGTTTTTCTCGTCGATCTTCAACATGTTCTCCTCGAGCGAGGCAGGTGCGCCGGCGCGCGCCGCCGCCGATTCGACCGCGGCGGCCCGCGGATCCACCGGCGTCTCGCAGAACAAGACGATCATCGCGCTGATCATCTCGATCGCCGGCACGGTGCTGACCTACATGAAGGGCTTCAAGGCGTTCGGCGTAAAGCCGGGCGACGTCGCGAGGTCGGTCGTCTCCGCAGGCCGAGTGAGGACCATCGATACGCAGCCCGCATTTCGCTATCGCTTCGCGAAGGACTTCAGTGAAGTCACCGAGGCGCTCAAGCCGGAGCGCATCGTCATCTTCGTGGACGACCTCGATCGCTGCAAACCGGAGCAGGTGCTCGAGATTCTCGAGGCGATCAACTTCCTTGCCGACTCGGGCGACTGCGTCGTCGTGCTGGGGATCGACCGCCAACGAGTGACGGGATGCGTCGCGATCGGATTCAAGGAGGTCGCGACGGTGCTCGCGGAGACCAGCGAGAAGCCCGTTTCAGCATCGGCGAAGCCCGACATCGGTGCGAGCCCTCGACCAAAGAAGACGGACATCGAATACCAGATCGAATACGCCGAGCATTACCTGGAAAAGCTGCTGAACATGGAGATCCCCATTCCGCCGGCGACAGCGGAGGGACTCAGCAATGTGATGACGAAGACCGTCCCGGCGGCGCAGGCGGATGGCAGGGAAGTGGAGGAAGGAGCGGACGTTCGCGAACGGAAGCGTCGGCGGGCGCGCAGCTACCTGTTCGGCGGTGTAGCAGTGGCCCTCACAGCCGCGACGTTCCTCGTTGGATGGAATGGGTCGGGCTGGGTCGACCGCATGTCGCAGCCGGACATTGTGCAGCAGGCAGTGCCAGTGCCGACAGTGACACAAGGACCGGTTGTCGATGCTCCCGCTGCTACACCAACCGACAGCTCGAGCACAAGGCGACTGAGACCGGCGACGGTGGATGAACCGGTGACGCTCACGCCGGGCAACGCACCGACCACCGCGTGGTGGCTGCACGGACTGCTCGCACTTTCGGCGCTGGGTGTGATTCTCTGGCTCATCACACCGCGCGCGGACAATCGCGTCGAGGACTCGGATGCATTCGCGGATGCGTTGCGCGCATGGGCACCAGTGCTGTTCGAGGAACATCGCACGCCACGCTCGGCGAAGAAGTTCCTCAACAAGATGCGGTTTCTCTCCATGGCGCAGCGCGCCGAGGCGGAGCAGAAGGCGCCGGTGGAGGTGGCGGTCGAGCGGCTGAGCGACATTCCGTGGCTGCGAAAGTTGCTGCGCGCGTTCGAGCCCGCTCCGGAGACGCAGGAGCAGCTGTTGCCGGGGTCGATTCCCGAGGTGGCGCTGGTGTCGCTGAACGTGTTGCGCGACCGGCATCCCGAGTGGTTGAACGATCCGAACTTCTGGCGATCGGATCTGCGGCAGTACGCGCAGAAGCACTTTGTCGGCGAGATGCCGGACGACATCCGGAAGGCGCTCGATGGCCTGGACAAGATCAAGACGCCCGAGGGTGGCGTGATTCAGAGCTTCGGGTTCTTCAAGGATCCGTGGGCGCGACTGGAGGTTTGGGTGAGAGATGGTTGATGCTCTTGAGCGAACAGCTCGAGCTCGAGTGGTGAGCCACCAGCGGGAGCATGAGCGTGAGCGTGAGCCTCCAGCAATGAGCAAGTCAGAGCACGAGCTCGAGCTGAGAGCTGAAGCTCGACTCTGGTGGGCTCAGAGCTGGAGGCTCATGCTCACGCCCAGGCTGAGGAGGCTGTTGTTTCAGCGCTTGCGCAACGACACCGAACCGTCGGACGTTAGCCAATAGACACAGCCCTCCGTCCGACCTCCGTAGAGGCACCTCAATGTTCCAGCTCCGTCCGTCGCTCGCCGCCCTCGCGCTGCTTGGCGTCTCAGCTCCCCTTTCCGCGCAGGCTCGGCAGACGACCTACTCGATCGACCAGTTCCTCGCGCCCGCCTCGCCGCTGGAAGTGAGCGCGGCGCGCAAGACCGATCGCGTCGCGTGGGTGTCATACGAGCGCGGGATGCGCAACGTGTACGTGGCCGCCGCGCCCGACTTCAAACCGGTGCGCATCACGAAGTTCATGAACGACGACGGCGTGGACGTCGGCTCGGTGCGGCTGTCCGACGACGGCTCGACGGCGATCTTCGTGCGCGGCTCGGGGCAGAACCGAGAGGGCTGGGTGGCGAATCC
>JAQBPV010000298.1 GCA_028287345.1 Gemmatimonadota bacterium | reverse complement strand
TGCTGCTCAACAAGGACGACATCGACGCGAAGGCGGATGCGATGATCGACTTCATCAAGGAGAACGTCCTCGATCGTCGATTCACCGATCCCATGCTCGAGCGCTCACACACCGTGTCGTCGTTCGCCGACCTCGACGCGTGGTTCAAGGACGTGCTGCGCGCGCTGGAGAAGAAGGACGACCAGAGCTGGCGCACACATCACGTCGCCACGATCAGGAAAGTGCGCAACCGTCTCTCCAACATCTCGCTGCGCTGCAAGGGCCTCGTCGCCGACGACGGCGCCACGAGCGACCTCCCGTTCGGGAGCTTTCAGGATCGCACGGTGTATGTGATCGACGTCGCGGGATCCGAGGAAGACGCGCAGGATCTGATCTTCGCGCGGGTCGTGACGAAGCTGCGCGAGCATCTCGAGAAGCGCGACCTGGGTGTGCAGCACGTCGTCGTGTTCGTCGATGAGCTGAACAAGTACGCGCCGGGCGATGGACCGGATACCTACGTCCGGAAAATGCTGCTCGACATCGCCGAACGTGGCCGGTATCTCGGGCTCGTGTTGTTCGCCGCGCAACAGTTCAGGTCGCAGGTCCACCGCCGCGTCGTCGGCAACTCGGGCACGGCACTGTACGGCCGTATGGACGGCGACGAATTGGCCACGCCAGGCTACGCGGTCCTGAGCCCGGCGGTGAAGACGAAGCTTGCCACGCTGGAGAAGGGACAGTTGATGGTACGTCATCCGCACTTCACGCAACCGATCTTCGTCCGCTTTCCGCGCCCTGCGATCATGCGCGGGCGCGACGGCGTGAGCAAATATCCGGCGGCGCAGGCGCCGACATTGCATTCGGCCGTCCTACGAACCCTGCGCCAGATGGATCCGAGCATCACACTCGGATGGCTGCAGGACGTGACGGCACTCGCCGAGGACGAGGAGATCCTGCGCGCCCGCAACGACGTCGTGCGCACTCGGCCCGCCGACGTGCGGAAGACCTTCGCTGGGCACTTTCGTGCGATGGTCGCCCCTCGCTCGGCCGCACGGCCGAACGTGCCGGCGGCGCTCCCTGCCGTGCCAGCAGACGATCCCTACGGATTCTGAGTGATGCGCTCGGCGGTCGTATTCGCGCTCGTCGGCCTCGCGCGCATCTCGCATGCGCAGGAGTCGGCGCAGGTCATGCTGCGGCTGCATCCGCATGTCGGCGATACGCTGCACACGTGGCTCGAACAGCAGACTGACGTCAGCGCGGTGATGTCCGGCGTCACGCGATCCGTCACCACGTCCATAGCGGTTCACTCGCGCACGATCGTGCGGTCCGTGCAGCAGCTGAGCACGACCGTGGTCACCATCGTCGACTCGGCGAAGCTCACGAGCACTGATGCGCACGCGTCGAAGATGATTGCCGACGCGCAGCGGGCGCTGCAGGGACAGCGGCTCACGCTGCAGCTCGGCGCGGATGGCACCGTCGAGAGCGCGCGTGATGCTCGCGGCGACCTTGTTCCGCGCGACGTGGCCGATGCCCTGGCGTCGATGCCGGCGGTCTTTCCGCGACGGCCGGTGTCGGTAGGTCAGGAGTGGATGCGCGAGATGCCGTTGCCGGCGGGCGGCCCGCTCGGTGCCCGCGGGTCGGGCCACGTCCGCGCGGTGTTCCACCTGGACTCACTGCAGAAGAGCGGCGGCGTCGCGTACGTCTCCATGCACGGCGATATCCTGCCCGACAGCGCGAGTCGGGGGACGGAGCTGAGCGGCTCCATCGCAGGCTCCATGCAGCTCGACCGCGTGCGCGGATGGATGACCGATTCGCGGATCGTCATCACGCTCAAGTCGCTCATCGCGGCGCCCCCATCTGTTGGTCTCGCGCCGATGAAGGTCGTCACACGCGTCACGCAGCGGTTGCGCACCATGGACAAGCGCTGAACTGCGGCTAGACTATCGAATACGGCGCGGCCGCTCCAACTGACGCCGTTGCAACTGGTTAGAGCGTTTTCATCCCTTCGTCGGACCCGCCTCAGCCCCCGATTTTCTGCGACTCGTCCACCTCTCGGACTTGCACCTCGGCTACCGCCAATATCAGCGGCAGACTCCGCGCGGCATCAACCAGCGCGAAGCCGATGTGGCGCAGTCGTTTACACGTGCACTCGACAAGGTGATCGAGCTTGCGCCGGAAGTGGTCCTCATCGGCGGCGACGTCTTTCATCAGGTTCGCCCGACGAACAGCGCGATCCTGCACGCGTATCTCCAATTCGCGCGGCTGCGCGCCGCGTTGCCCAACACGGAGATCGTGATGATCGCGGGCAATCACGACACGCCGCGGTCCACGGACACGAGCAGCATCCTTCGCCTTTACGCACCGCTCGGATTGCATGTCGTCGACAGCGACGCGCGGACGATCGACTTTCCGCATCTCGATCTTTCGATACTCGCCGTTCCATTCCAGCAGAACGAGTTCGTGAAGCTCGTTCCGCCGGGTACGAGCCGGTGGAACGTGCTGTTGTTTCACGGCGTCGTGGAAGGAATGCTCGGTCCCTTCGCATCGCCGCAGGAGCTGTGGTCGCCGGAGATTCCACAGGAGGATCTGCATTCATCCCAGTGGGATTACATCGGGCTCGGCCACTATCACGTCTATCGGCGGATCGAGCCAAATCAGTTCTACAGCGGCGCGCTCGACTACACGAGCACGAACACCTGGGGCGAGAAGGTCGAGGAAGGACTGACGGGCGCCAATGGGAAGGGCTTCATCGAGCACGATCTCGAGACCGGCGACCACACCTTTCATCGGTTGACGCCATCGCGCGACTTCGTCGATCTTCGCCCGATCTCCGCGCGCGGACTGACGACCGAGGAGGTGAACGAAGCAATCGCGATGGTGGTCAACGCGTGTCCCGGTGGCATCGACGACAAGGTCGTGCGGCTCGTGATTCGCGACCTGCCGCGCCACATCACGCGGCAACTCGATCATCGTCAGCTCCGTGAGTTCCGTCGTCGCGCACTGCACTTTCATCTCGATCCGCATCGTCCCGAGATCATTCGCTCGTCGGCGCACGGTGCGCCCGGACGCCGGCCGTCGCTCGCTGAATTCGTGCGCGACAAGCTGCGCGAGCGCGTGTTGCCACCCGACGTCGATCGTGAGACCCTCGTGGACCTCGGCCTTCGCTACCTGAAGGACGCGGAGGAACGCGAGAGCGCCGCGACGGATCAGACGGCGAGCGTGGACGGCTAGATGCGCCTCAACAGCCTTCGCCTCACCAACTTTCGCCAGCACGCCGAGACGTTCATCACGTTCGATACCGGATTGACCGGTATCATCGGCGCGAACGGATCGGGCAAGTCGACGATCCTCGAGGCGATCGCCTGGGCGCTGTATGGCCAGGAAGCGGCGCGCGGCAAGAAGGAGACGATTCGCTCGCTGCGGGCGGGCCCCGGTGCGCGTGTGAAGGTGGAGCTCGATTTCGAGCTCGGCGGACATCGCTATCGTGTCGAGCGCGGACTCACCTCTGCCGAGCTCTTTCTCGACGGCTCGGAGTCGCCGATCGCGAACTCGCTCACCGGTGTGACGGAGATGTTGCGTCGCCGGCTGGGCATGAGCCGCGACGAGTTTTTCAACACCTACTTCACGGGGCAGAAGGAGCTCGACGTCATGGCGGCGATGGCGCCGTCGGAGCGAGCGCAGTTCCTGAGCCGCGTGCTCGGTTACGAGCGGCTGCGCGTGGCGCAGCGGCTCGTGAAGGACAAATCGCGACTGGTAGCGGCGGAAGCGGCCGGACTTCGCACGGCACTCCCCGATGCGGCCAACGTCGAACGCATGGTTGCCGACGCCACCACGCGACTCGCACAGGCGAACGATCGCGTGCGCATGAGCGCATCCCGCCGTGAGAGCGCGCTCGCGACCATGAGCGCCATCGGGCCACGGTGGCTCGCCGCGCAGCAGGAGCGCGAGCAGCTACAACAGGCGCTCGCCGAGCTGCGCGTCGCCGAGAGCGAAGCAGCGGCATATGCTCGCGACGAAGAGCGCACGAGTCGAGAGCTCACCGAAGTCATGGCAGCCGACGAAGAACTGCAGCGGCTCGCCGAGGAGTTGAAGCCGCTCGCGCAGTTGAGCGAGGAGTTGCAGACACTCGATCAGATGGCGCGGGACGAAGGTCGCCGCAATGCGCTGCTCGACACGGAGCGCACGCTGGAAGAGGAGGTGCGTCGGCTGCGGGAACGGCGCAGCAAGATCGAAACGGCGCCGACGCTCGAAGAGGCGGCGACGCTCGAGCTCGAGCAGATGCGCGCGATGCTCGAGCTGATGGAAGGCGAGCTCGAAGCGAAGCGCACGGAATGGGTGCGCGATCGCCAGGAAGCCGAGACCAAGCGCGCCGCGCTACGCGACCAGTACGCCGAAGTGAAGGAGCAGCGCGAGCGGCTCATCGCCGCTGGTGAGGACGGCACCTGTCCCACATGTGAGCGTCCGCTGCACGATCACTATCGCTCGGTGCTCGATCACTTCGACGAGCAGATGGACAACCTCATCGCCGACGGCAAGTACTACACGGCGCGCATCGAGCAGCTCGAGGAAATGCCGGGCGAAGTGCGCGAGCTCGACGAGCGGCGGCGCGCCGCATTCGAGGACGTGGGCAAGTTCGAGCGGCGGTTGGCGAAGGTGCAGCTTGCCGTGCAGGAGCTCTCCGGCCTCACGCGCGACCTGCATGCACGCGGGCAGCGCTACGAGCAGGTGCGCAAGGATCGCGAGTCGATTCCCGGCGGCTACGATGCGGTGCGGCATGCGGCAGCGCGGCGCGACCTCGATCGCCTTCGTCCGCTCGACGCACGCGCGACACGCCTCGCGACGCTGATGGAGCGTCGCCCGGTGCTGGAGTCGGAGCGCGATCGCGCCGCGGCAGGGCAGGCGAGTGCGCAGGCGCGCGTTGCGCACCTGTCGGCTCGTCGTGACGTGCTCTCGTTCTCCGAGCAGAGCTACGCCGAGCTGCGAGCACAGCACGAGGCGGCCGCCGCTGAGCTCCGCACCGCGGAGCTGGACGCCGTCGCCGATGCAGGTGAAGCGACCGGCGCACAGGCGGCGCTCGCACGGGCAACGCAGTCGCGTGAGGAGATGCAGCGCGTGCGCGGACAGCTCGATGCGCTCGACCGGCAGCGCCGTCTGCACGACGAGCTCGATCGCGCGTACACAGACCTGCGCACGGACCTCAACGTCCAGCTTCGTCCCGAGATGGGCGAGATCGCGAGCGCATTCCTCACGGAGCTCACCGACTCGCGCTATGATGAGCTGGAGCTCGACGACAGCTACAACCTCACGGTCATCGAGGACGGTGCGCCGAAGCACGTGATCTCGGGCGGCGAGCAGGACGTCGCGAATCTCAGCCTGCGCCTCGCCATCTCGCAGATGATCGCCGAGCGGGCAGGGCAGAGCTTCTCGCTGTTGATTCTCGACGAGGTGTTCGGCTCGCTCGATGAATCGCGCCGGCAGAATGTCGTCGAGCTGCTGCGCGGGCTGCAGGATCGTTTTGAGCAAGTCATCCTGATCACGCACATCCGTCAGGTGTCAGAGGGCGTTGATCACGTCATAGACGTGCGCTATGACGAGGAGAGCGGATGCTCGGTGGTCAAGCAGTGGGAGCCCGGAATGCCCGACGAGCTGGAGTTGTTCGCCGCAGCGGAGGCGACCGACTGATGGTGAGCGCGCGCACGTGGAAACCGCTGGCGCAGATCGAGGGACCGTATCGCGCGCGCGTCGAGGACATCACGGAACTGAACGGCGTGTTCAGCGACGCATTCACCGAGCGATATCGTCGCGACGGCATGGTCGGTGTGCGGGTGCCCAACCTCAATCCGCAGGTGTGGCGCTACGCGATCGAGGACGCGGCGGACGGGGCGATGATCTGGCGCGATGGACGCGGTGAGATTGCGGGCTTCAACATGGTGCATCGCTCCGGCGTCGAAGGGTGGATGGGTCCTCTCGCCGTGCGCACGGAGTATCAGGGCAGCGGCGCAGGGAAGGAGATCGTCGAGCGCGGCGTGTCCTGGCTGCGTAGCGGTGGCGCCGGCGCGCGCGTCATCGGGCTCGAGACGATGCCGCGCACGATGGACAACATCGGCTTCTACTCTGGGCTGGGTTTCATTCCTGGGAAACTCACCATCACGTTGACGCTCGATGCCGCGAGTGGGGACCGCGCGCCGGAGCTGCTCGGGCGCATGAGTGTGCGCGACCGCGACGACGAGCTGCTCGGCGTGCAGGCGCTGGTGAGTCGCGTGGCGCCCGGCTACGACTTCCGCCGCGAGATCGAGCTCACCGAATCACTGTCGCTCGGCGACACCGTGCTGTTCCGCGACGGTTCCACGCTCGTCGGGTTTGCGCTCTGTCACACCGCGCCGTTGGTCGAGGGGCGAACGCGCGAGGAGCTGCGCGTGCTGAAGCTCGTGCTGGCGCGCGAAGCATCGTTCGATGCGATGATCCGGACGCTGTGTGACTACGCGAAGCGGAGTGGGACGCGTCGCGTCGCGTGGCGCGTGCAGGGCGAGTATGCGGCGATGTATCAGAAGCTCGTCGCGATGGGCGCGCGCGTTCGGTGGACGGACCTGCGGATGGCGCTCGACGGATATGCGGAGTCGGCGCCGACGCGCGGGATCTTGTTGTCGAATTGGGAGATCTAGCACCAAAAACAGCCCAGTTCGGTCGTCGAGACGAGGTTGGCATTGCGATCCGCCGTCTTGCAATGCCCCTGTGCCGTTGCAAAATGCCCTACGCGGAGCCTGGAAACGCATGGTACGCGAAATGAGTACTCGTTCGTAACTGCTTGTCAGAGGCAGAGATACGGCCAATTATCTCGCGGGGCCAACTGCGGCACCCCGCGTGCAATAGGGTCGGTCAACGCTGAACACTTCACGCCGCCCAGAAGTCCCTCTCCCTCCACTAGAGAATCCCATGCGCAGCAACCTCCGCCGTGGCTTTACCCTCATCGAGCTTTTGATCGTCGTCGTCATCATCGGCATTCTTGCCGCGATCGCGATCCCGAAGTTCGCGAACACTAAGTCGAAGGCGTACATCGCCGCGATGAAGTCGGATCTGCGTAACCTCGTGACGGCCGAAGAGTCCTTCTTCGCCGATTCGACCAAGTACGTGACCTACGACACGACCAAGCTCAAGTTCAAGCCGTCCACGGGCGTCAACACCCCGACGATCGTTCCCGGCGCTGGCTACTGGTCTGCCACCATCACGCACACCCAGATCGCCAGCTTCAGCTGCGGTATCGGCGTCAACACGACCAACCCGATCGTCGTTACGGCGGGCGACGGCGAGCCGGATTTTAAGTAACTCGACCATCAGCCGGGCCGGCACAACGGCCTGACCGTCGGATAGCAGGAGAGAGGAGCGGCGCGCCAAATCTGGCGCGCCGCTCTTCGCTTGTAG
>JAQBPV010000271.1 GCA_028287345.1 Gemmatimonadota bacterium | reverse complement strand
TCGTACACCGGGACTGGTCGGCGCAGCAGACCGCGCGGATACCAATCGGTGTTCAGCAGCGACGTCACCGCAACTGTCACGTCTGGTCGTACTCCTTCGACCTCCTGGGCATACCAGAGCGGAAAGGTGTCGTTGTCGCCGAGCGTGACGAGCACGCCGTACGGCTCGATGGAGTTGAGAAGGTCGTGTGCCCACTCGCGCGTGGCGGTCTCTTTCGCGCGAGACGCATCGCGCCAGTTGCCCACGAGCGGAATGAGGCCGATCAACAGGATCGGCGCGGACGCCTTCCATCGACGCGGATCGAACTCGGCGCGAGCCGCGAGCGTACGCCACATCGCCGCAAGACCGAGCGCCGCCCAGACACTCCACGTGGAGTAGCTCCACAGGTAGAAGTAGTCTCGGTCGCGAACTTCTCGCGGTACGCCGGCCAGCCCCGGTGCCTGCGACGCACCGTACTTGAAGTTCATGTAGTAGACCAGCGCGAGCGTCACGGTGACGACGAGCGGCCCGAAGAACCAGAATGACGCACGCTCGTATTTCCAGTGCGTGAATCCGCCCAGCACACCGAGCAGAAAGAACCCGACAGCGAGCATCGTCTGCACTGGCGCCTGCTCGCCACGCGCGTCGCGCAGCCACTGCCACTTGAAGTACAGCCACCACATTCCTACCTGCGCATCGAACGGCGCCTGCCGCAGGGAGAGGTCCGGCTTGCCATACTGGTCGCGATTGATGTTCGACATCAACCGCGTGCGGGTCGTCTCCGAAAACGTGCACTTGAAGCCGATCTTGTCCGCACAACCGGTCGGCTCGCCCTCGTTCATGACGGGATGCCACGCCGCGCGAATCGGCTCGACAGCGAATGGCGTGAGCCCCAGTGTGAACGCGAGACCTCCGGCGAGAAGCAACTTCCACCGGTAGATCGTCGCCGGTCGTCGGATGATCACCGCGAGCGTTACCGCGGGGCCGACGAGCAATCCGGCCGGATGGTTCGTGTAGCCCAGCCCGATCAGGTATGCGATGATCACCAGCAACCTGTCGGCGACTTTCCCGTCCGGGTCATCGCACCAGAGCACCGTCAGCCACGACACGATCGCGAAGAACGCGAGCGAGACGGTGTAGACCTTCTCGTTTACGACGCTCTGGTTCCACACCGTGAACACGGTCGCGCTCAACACCGCGGCGGTGACCGCCGCGAGAATCCGCGTCCACCGCAGCGGCGACCACGCTGCCAGCACGCGCTCCACCACGAGAAACCAGATCGCCGCCGAAATCGCGCTGCACAATGCGGCCAACAGGTTCACTCGTACGGCGACGGATCCGAACGGAAGGAGCGACGCCACACGTCCGAGCAGCACGAACAGCGGATTGCCTGGCGGATGTGGAATGCCGAGCGTGTACGCCGCGGTGATGTATTCGCTTGCGTCCCACATCGCGGTCGTCGGCGCGAGCGTGGCAACGTACAGCGCGAACACGCCGAGTCCCACGAGTGCCGCGATTCCGTATGATGGCGTCGGTAGTTCGTGCGCCATTGCGGCGCTTCGTTTCATCGCCATGTCAGAATCGCTGCCGGCACGAGCACGGCGTATCCGATGACAACCAGCACCGGGCCAACCGTGATGCCGCCGCGAATCAGGTCGGCGTATCCTAGGGACAAGGCAGCGGCTGCGGCCGCGAGCACGAAGTGCCCGCGTCGAGCCGGCGCGAGAGTATTTAGTCGCACCAGTTCCTGGATGAGTTGTGTGGGACGCAAGCGGCGGAAACAGCAACCGCCTGACTTGAATTATTTGAATTTTCTGGAATTACATCGCTGCGCTGACTCTGATCCTTCGCGCCGATCCAAACCTTTTTGCTCGTTGCCGGGGAAAGGGCGATGCGCCTCTCGCCTATGCATGGAGCAAATTCCCACAAATTCACATGATTCAAGTCATGGAAGTCGCCGAATAGATGCGATTCCAGTCATAGCCGTAGAGATGCTCGTGTAGTTCAGTTCTGGGCCCGCGCAACATGAAGAAGGCCTACCTGCCTGGTATTGTCGACTACTATGGCATAGCGATGCTCACCGTCCTTCAGTGCGAGCGTCACGGTCCATTGCCCCGATCGCGCGTCGCGCTGCATGTGTGTCGCGTCGCTCTTCCAGCCGTTGAAGTCGCCTGCCACCGCCACGCGCCGAGCATCCGGTGCGTCGAACATCAACCGCACGAGACGCAGCGTGTCGCGGAACCGATCGACGACCGAATCGCCGATGATCGCGCTCGTCACCACGCCCATCGGTTGCGCATCCGGCACCGTCGGCGCGAACGACGACAGCGTCGTGATCGAGCCGATTCCCGCCGCCAGGGCGATGCCGATGATCGAATGCCGCGCCGATCGTCCGCTCGGAAAGATGAGCGCCTTGTTCGGCGCACCCTCGCGCGCCGCGCGACGCACGCCTTCCATGATCGCCTCCTTCGCGCGCGCACTGGTGGGCACCGGTGCCCGCAACGCGCGCTCGACACGGCGCTCGAAATCGATGTCAGACATTCGAAACCTCCTGCAGGAGAGCGCGCAGCCGCGCGAACGCGCGCTGCACCCGCATCTTGAGCGCCGACTGGCCGGCGCCGGTAATTCGAGCCATTTCCTCGTACGTCAGGTCGTCCGAATAGCGCAGCACCACCGCCTCACGCTGATCTGCCGGCAGCTGCGCCAGAGCACGGTCCAGGTCCGGCCACGCATTCTCGACACTCTCCGCGTCCGCGAACAGCTCCGCGTCGGCGAGGTCGAGATGACTGAACACTTCCTCGTGTCGCTGCACGCGGGCGCGAATCGTCCGGCACTGGTTGATCAGGATGCGACTGAGCCACGCCGAGAATCGCTCGCGGTCTTCGTAGCTGGCGAGCGCACGAAAGGCGCGCAGGAACGCATCCTGAACCGCCTCCTCGGCGTCTTCCCGGTTGCCGAGGATCCGCATGGCGATTCGCGCGCACCGGTCATAGTGCCGATCGACGAGGCGCGAATACGCCTCGACGTCGCCAGCTAGAACCTCTTGGATGATTGCGCGGTCAGTCATATCTATCCTCAACAACTTGGACGTCGGCGGAAAACGTCACATCGTGTTCGCTTGTACGCGACTCCCCGGACAGTTAAACTTCACCGTTCGGACCGGTATTTCGCGACCGGCCGTTCACGAGCCATCTGCGTGCGTAGCTCAGCTGGATAGAGCGCTTCCCTCCGAAGGAAGAGGTCGTGGGTTCGACTCCCTCCGCGCGCACTATAAGGCAAAGCCCCGTAGTCACTTAGGCGACCGGGGCTTTGCTCGTATTCAGCGCGTTGGCCATCCGAGCCGCCCGCGCGCACGCGCCGCACCCCATACCAGAGTCATGCACGCTGGTCCGGGCTTTGCCTCTACGGCTTGGCACCATCCCTCCTGTTGTCCCTCGATCTCCCTCCTCTCGCCTGATGGCGCGCCGGCTCTCCTGGTCTGATGTCCGAGGTGGAATCATCGCGTGCGCCGCGATAGCCGCCGTCGTTTTCGTCGTCATGAAGTTCGCGCGCGTCGGAGTACTCCGTGGCGAGACCATGACGCTCTACGCGAGAGTCGGCGAAGCACGCGGCATCATGAAGGGGTCGGAGGTATGGCTCAGCGGACAGAAAATCGGGAAGATCACGGACATCCGCTTCGTGTCTCCCGATGTTGCCGACACGTCGTCGCGCATCGAGATCAAGATGCAGGTCCTCGCCAGGAATCACGCAGCGCTCCATAAAGATGCGATCGCACAGATCCGCGCCGGCGGTACGATCATTGGCGCACCCGTGGTATACATCTCCCCCGGCACGCCAAAAGCGGCCGAGATGGCTGATGGGGACACGGTGAACACTCACCCGCAAGCCGACATCGAGGGCGCCACCGGCCAGTTCGGGATGGCCGCGCGCGAGTTCCCCGTCATCATCAGCAACGTCAAGGTGCTCACCGCGCAGCTCACGGGCACCGAGGGAACGGTCGGCGCCTTCGTCAACACTCCCGGTGCCCCGGGAATGAAGCAGCTCACACAGACACGCCTCGAAGCAGGCCGCCTTGGTGCAAGGCTCAGCGGTGGCGGCACCGTCGGTCAGTTCATGCAGGGCGGACTCACGCAGCGCGCCAATCGGGTGATGGCACGCGCCGACTCCGTACGCACGCTTCTCGCGTCCGGCAACACGTCGTTCGGTCGCCTGCGTCGCGACAGCACGCTCTTGAACGAGGTCGCGGACATCCGCAACGAGCTCTCCATCGTTCGCTCGTTCATCAGCGAGCCGCGCGGTACCGCTGGCCGCGTGCTGCGTGATAGCGCTCTCACCAATGGCGTCGCAGACGCCGAGCGACAGATGTCACTGCTCTTTGCCGACATCAAGAAGCATCCTCTCAAGTACATCAAGTTCTAATCGCCGCACGCTCTTGATTCTCGTAAACGTCATTCCTAGCTTGCGCATGCCGCACGGGGCCAATCCCTCCCTCGCCCACTGCCCGCCGTCGGTGCGGGCCGGCTCGAATTGCCAATCGTCGATCGCTCCGCCGCCCGCGCCCTGCGAGCTCGCTGATCGCCGCGCCATCCTTCCGCGTTCGACTCCCTCGTGAACATCGCTGAGCTCAAGCGGAAATCGATCCCCGAGCTGCACGACTACGCAGATAGTCTGGAGCTGGCTCCGCACGACGTCCTGGACCGGCAGACGCTCATCTTCCGCATCGAGCAGAAACTCCTCGACCAATCGGAGATACTCGTCGGCGAAGGCGTGCTCGAGGTGCTGCCCGAAGGCTACGGCTTCCTGCGCAGCCAGGATTGGAACTACCTCTACAGCCCTGACGACATCTACGTCTCACCATCGCAGATCAAGCGCTTCGATCTTCGCACTGGCGACACCGTCAGCGGACAGGTTCGTCCGCCCAAGGAATGGGAGCGCTATCTCGCGCTGCTCAAGGTGGAGACGGTCAACGGTGGCGAACCCGATGCGGCGAAAGCGCGCATCGACTTCGACAATCTCCGACCACGCTATCCCGACGGACGTCTGCGTCTCGAGACGGCATCGGGCGACCTCAGCATGCGCGTGATGGACCTCATCGCACCCATCGGCAAGGGACAGCGTGGTCTCATCGTCGCTCCTCCGCGCGCCGGCAAGACGATCCTGCTCCAGAAGCTCGCGAACGCCATCGCGGAGAACTATCCGGAGGTCACGCTCATCGTGTTGTTGATCGACGAGCGGCCGGAAGAAGTCACCGACATGCAGAAGCACGTGAAGGGTGAGGTCATCAGCTCCACCTTCGACGAGGAGCCCACGCGCCACGTCCAGGTCGCCGACATGGTGATCGAGAAGGCGCGGCGCCTCGTCGAATCCGGCAAGGACGTCGTCATCCTGCTCGACTCCATCACTCGGCTCGCCCGTGCGCACAACTCGGTGATTCCGAGCGGCGGCAAGATCATGTCGGGTGGTCTCGACGCGAAGGCGATGGAAAAGCCGAAAAAATTCTTCGGTGCTGCACGCAACGTCACCGACGGTGGATCCCTGACGATCATCGCCACGGCACTCATCGAGACCGGCTCTCGCGCCGACGAGATGATCTTCGAGGAGTTCAAGGGCACGGGCAACATGGAGCTCGTCCTCGCGCGAGAGATCGCCGAGCGCCGCATCTATCCCGCCATCGACATCAATCGGTCGGGTACGCGAAAGGAAGAGTTGCTCTTCACACCCGAGGAGTTGAATCGCGTCACACTGCTGCGAACCTTCCTCGCCGACATGCCGGAGCCCGAGGCCATCGAGTTCCTCCTCAAGCAGATGTCTCGCTCGAAGAACAACAAGGAGTTCTTCGTGCAGATGCGCGAAGGGTGACCGGTGGCTCGATGAAGCCGGGTCGCTGGATGTCGATCGACTGGGGTGAGCGCCGCATCGGACTCGCCATCAGCGATCCCACCGGAACGATCGCGTCGCCCGCAGGCGTAATCGAGCGTCGCAAGGGCAAGCGCGCGCCCATCGCCGAGCTCGTGCGCCGCGCGACGGCGCTCGAGGCCCTCGGCATCATCATGGGCCTTCCTCTCGACGGCGAAGGCGACGACACGCCTCGATCCATCGAGTGCCGGCGAGTCGCAGCCGAGTTGGCCCGGCGCACCGGCCTTCCCGTCGCGCTGCTCGATGAGCGCTTCACCACCGCTGTGGCCTTGCGCGCCGTGCGTGACATGGGCGGCAGCACGCGAGACCGCAAAGGCGACGTCGATGCGCTCGCCGCCACTGTGTTGTTGCAACAGGCGATGCGCATGCACGAGTTGCCGCTCGTCGATCCAGCCATTGAAGACGATGCCCACGCGACCTGACCGCCAGATGCGCATCGCCGTCGCACTCGGCGCGCTCGTCATGCTCGCTGCATGTAGTGGCTCCAACGAGAAGAACGTGCGCGTCGTCATTCCTCGTGGCGCAAACCTCGGCGTCGCTGCCGAGTCGTTGCAGAAGGCGCATGTCGTGAGCAACGCGACTGCGTTTCGCTTCTACGCGATGTTCAAGGGCGGCGACCGATCGATCAAGGCCGGCACATATGTCCTGAAGCCCGGTCTCTCGTGGGGCGATGTGCTCGATATCCTGCGCGGTGGCAAGAGCGTCGAGCGGCGCATCACGATTCCCGAAGGGTGGTCGCTCGAGCAGATCGTGCCGCAGCTCGCGCGAGTGCTCGACGCACCGGTGGACTCAATCGAGGCGGCGGTACGTGACACCGCGCTCCTCCATGTGCTCGACATTCCGACGCCGACGCTCGAAGGATATCTCTTCCCCGACACGTACGTGTTCCCCGAGGGAACCACGCCGCGTACCGCCGTGAAGCTGATGGTCGGCCGGTTCCAGCAGGTGTGGCAGCCCGCCTGGGACACCACGCTGCAGCAGCGCGCGATGAGCCGCAACGACATCATGGCGCTCGCCGCCATCGTCGAGAAGGAAGCGCGGCTACCGGAGGAGCGTCCCGTCATCGCTGCGGTGTACATGAACCGCATCAAGGCCGGGATGCTGCTGCAGGCAGATCCCACCGTGCAGTACGCGATCGGTCATCACGTTGCGCGCGTGCTCTACAAGCACCTCGAGATCGACTCGCCGTACAACACCTACAAGTACAAGGGACTGCCGCCAGGTCCCATCGCGTCTCCGGGCAAGCCGTCGATCATCGCGGCGCTCAATCCCGCGAGCGTGCCGTATCGCTATTTCGTCGCGCACCCCGACGGCCATCACCAGTTCACCACGGACTTCGCCGCGCATTCGATCGCTGTGAAGCAGGCGCGTCGAGAGTGGGATTCGGTCGCCGCTGTGCGTCGCGACACGCTGCGCACCGCGCCGGCCAGTGTGCTGCCTGGTGCTGTCTCGTCACCCGCCGCCATTCCCGCGACGGCTCCCAAGCGGAATCGCTGATGTCCTCCGGCGCGCGGTTCGATCCGGCGTCGCTGCGACTCATCGCCATCACCGATTCGCTCCGCGACGGCATCGAGGGACTCACTGCTCGTGCACAGAGTGCAGTCGCCGGCGGCGCGACGATGCTGCAACTCCGGCTCAAGGACGAGACACCGCGCACGCTCGTGGAGGTCGCCCGAGCACTTCGCGTCGCCGCGCCAACAGTGCCACTGCTCGTCAACGATCGAGTCGACGTCGCGATGGCTGCTGGCGCGCAGGGCGTGCACGTCGGCGTCGATGATCTTTCGCCCGCTTCCCTGCGTAAAGTGTTGCCGAGCGAGATCGTGATTGGCGCGTCGGTGGGAACGGATTCGGAGGTGTCGCGCGCGATCGGCGCCGACTATGTCGGAATCGGCCCGGTCTTCGGCACAGGCAGCAAGTCCGACGCTGGCGTCGCCATCGGCATTCCGCGGTTCGTCGAGCTCGCGCGGCTGTGTGGTCTTCCCGCCGTGGCCATTGGTGGCGTGTCCGTCGAAAATGCCGGCGCCGTGATGGCTTCCGGCGCGAGCGGCATTGCGGTGATCAGCGCGCTGTTCGCCTCGGCCGATCCGTCGCGGGCTGCCCGCGACCTCCGCTCCGCCCAGGACGCCAGCGGAAGGTGATATCGGGGACCCTGTCCTCTTTCTCGCCCGTCCTTCGCTGCTTCACTGGAACCTTCCAGCGTTCGACACGCCGCTCCGCCGCCACGATCTTGGCGAACACCGGCGGCAGGATGAACATATCGACGAGCAGAGGATCGAACTCCGTTCCTCGGCCGGCGAGGATGATGTCGCGTGCCATCTCAGCGGAGCGCTCGGCCCTGTATCGGCGGCTGTGCGTGATCGCGTCGAACGTGTCGGCGATGGCGACGATGCGCGCCGAGATGGGGATGCGCCGGCCCTTCAATTGGCGTGGGTATCCGGCGCCGTTCCATCGTTCGTGATGTGAGAGGACGCCGTCTGGCAGCTCGGGATAGAAGGCTTCGAGCGGAGCGAGGACGTCCGCTCCGCGCTGGGGGTGCGTGAGCACCGCGCGCCGTTCGGCTGGTGTGAGCGTTCTGTGGTCGTGAATGATGTCGAAGAGGGCTTCGTGGATCTTTCCGATGTCGTGAAAGAGTGCGACCTGTTCGACGACGCGCACGTCATGCTCGTCGAGTCCAGCGGCATCGGCGAGAATGAGTGCATACGTGGCGACTCGGCGGACGTGGGCGCCTGTTTCGGCGTCGTTGGCGTCGATGGCGTTGAGGAGCGTTTCGAGCGCCGCGGCGGCGAATCGTTCGGCGGCCTGTCGTCCGTTGCGTTCGTTCTTGAAGATCACGGCAGCTGCGGTCGCGGCGCCGACGGTCGCCAGCGTGGAACGTTGAATTCGCATGAGGCCGTTGGAGGCAAGAGATGGTCCTTTGCCGGGACCCATTGGCAGTGGGAAGGCAGGAGGACAGGGGACAGAGGCGCAGTTTTTGTCTTCGTGCCTTTCTGACCATCCTGATATACGAAACGCCCCCGCTGCGAGTGCAGCGAGGGCGTTTCTGATAGGTGCCGGCGACGGCCTACTCTCCCGCGTCCTCTCGGACGGAGTACCATCGGCGCTGTAGGGCTTAACGACCGTGTTCGGGATGGGAACGGGTGTGGCCCCTACGCTCTAGTCGCCAGCGA
>JAQBPV010000244.1 GCA_028287345.1 Gemmatimonadota bacterium | reverse complement strand
TGGCTATTCGGCATTCGTGCAATGCGGCACCTGCGGTGACGTCGCCGTGTGTCCCAATTGCAGTATCAGCCTCACGCATCATCGCACGCCCGAGCAACTCGTCTGCCACTACTGCCAGCACGCCGAGCCGCTGCACCTCACGTGCAATCGATGCGGCGGGATGCGGCTGCGTCAGCGTGGCCTCGGCACGCAGCAGGTGGAGCGCCTGCTCAGTGAGCGGTATCCGAGTGCGCGCATTGCGCGAATGGACGTCGACACCACGAGTGGAAAGTGGGCGCACACCGAGATCCTCGATCGCGTCGGTGCTGGTGAGGTCGACATCCTGCTCGGCACGCAGATGATCGCGAAGGGGCTCGATTTTCCCAACGTCACGCTCGTTGGCGTGATCGACGCCGACGTCGGCATCAACCTGCCGGACTTTCGGGCGAGCGAGCGATGCTATCAACTCCTCAGCCAGGTGGCGGGGCGAGCGGGGCGCGGACCGAAGGGCGGGGAAGTCTTCATCCAGACACGGTCACCGTCACACCATGCCGTGAAGTGCGCGGTGACGCATGACTACCACCGCTTTGTAAAGGAGGAGCTCGCCGGCCGTGGGCATCCCCCGTACCCGCCCAACGTGCGCATCGCGAACATCGTGTTGAGTGGAACGCAGGAAGAGGCGACGGCACGTCTTGCCGCGAGCGCCGCTGCGTGGCTGCATAAACTTCTGAAGGCGCGCCCCGCCGCCGGCGTCAGCATCATCGGTCCGGCGCCGTGTCCCGTGGAGCGCGTCAAGAATCGCTGGCGCTGGCACGTACTCATCAAGGCCGAACGTTCGCAGGATCTCGGCCGGATTGGACAGTACCTCGCGCAGAAGTTCGAGGTGCCGAAACAGTTCGGGTTGCGGATGACGCTCGACCGCGATCCCGTGGCACTACTCTAGCTGAAACAGCCAAGCGCGCCGCGGCGTAGATCAATCACTGGCGCGGCATGCGCGCCTTTGCGCATTTCAGCGGAGTCGATGATGACGTCTGATGACACGGCCGTATTCGCCCAGATTGCAGTTGTCATTGTGCTCTCCCTTGCCGGCTTGACTGGCATTGGCGTGTTCATCCACTCCTATCTCCAACGCGCCAAACGCGCGATGAGCAAGAGCGTGCCGCCTGGTGACGACGACCGCATGCGCCGCCTCGAGCAGGCCGTCGACTCCATCGCCGTGGAAGTCGAGCGCATCTCCGAAGGTCAGCGTTTTCTCACAAAGCTCCAGACGGCCAAGCCCGCGGAGCGCGCCCTCATCGAGTGAGCGTTGCGCGTCAAGCGGGCGTCGCACACGAGCGATGCGGCCGCCACCCACCTACCGGAAGCTGGCGCAGCTGTGGCACTCGGCCGACAAAGGTCTCGAGGTCGCCGGTGAGGTCCGTCGCGCGGGAATAGGCGGGGGCGAAGGCAACTAGCCCTCGGCGGTCCCGCTGTGGCCGCCCTGCCGCTTATCTTTGGAGCGTGACCTCCTTCAAGCATCCCGACTTCACGGCGCCCGCCTTCGCCTCGTCGCCCGACGCCCGGTTCGCGCCCGCGCCCGCCGACGGCGTCCTCCCCGACGGGTTCTTCTCGACGACCAACCTGCCGACGTACGTTCGCGTGAATGGCAGCTGGCATATGCCGCGCGAGCCGCGCATGGACTCCGCGCTCGTGCTCGACGCCGACAACGTGCTCTGGGTCCGCGAAGGACGCCGCTTGAAGAAGGGCGATCGCGTTGCTGTCGGCATGGCGGAGGACGGCCGCGAGGGCATCTACGTCGACGTGGCTGGCTTCCTCGGCGAAAAGGAGGACGGCGAGTTCAAGTTCATGGCGAGCGAGGTGTCGCGCGAGAAGCCGATCGACTACGCGCTTATGGCGCGCATCCTCATCGACGAGCGCGATCGCGGCGGATATCCGGTGTGGGTGACGGGCCCGGCGCTCGTGCACTCGCGCGCGCGCAACGACTTCGTCTGGTTCATTCAGAACGGCTTCGTCGGCGCGCTGCTCGCCGGCAATGCGGTCGCCGTGCACGACATCGAGGCGTCGATCTTCGGCACCACGCTTGGCATGACGGGCGAGGGCGAGTCCATGCAGGGCGGACACGGCCTGCACATGCGCGCCATCAACAAGGTGCGCCAGGCTGGCTCCATCAAGGCCGCGGTGGACGACGGCACGATCACGAGCGGCATCATGCACGCGTGCGTCACGAAGAACATTCCCTTCGTGCTCACCGGCTCCATTCGCGACGATGGTCCGCTGCCCGACGTCATCACCGATGCGCTCGAGTCGCAGGACGCCATGCGCGTCCATGCCATCAAGGCGACGATGGCGATCCTCATCGCGACGGCGCTGCATGCCATCGCGACGGGCAACATGCTACCGGCGTTCGTCACCGAACCCGATGGGTCGCTGCGCGAGCTGTCGACGATCTGCGTCGACTCGCTGGAGTTCGTGGTGAGCAAGCTGAAGGACCGCGGCACGCACCAGGCGTTCGGTGTGGTGACGAACGCGCAGGACTTCATGCACATCCTTCGCCTCTACGTGGAGCGCGAGCTCGATCAGCGTCGCGCCGCCGAGTCGGCCGCGGCTTCGACTGCATCGGTGGCGAGATGACGGACGAGACGCGCGCGCGTTTTCTCGCGGCGATTGCGAAGCAGATTCCGGCGGACAAGGTGATCGAGGTCCACCTCTTCGCCGGTATTCGGCAGGGCGGTACGGAGAGTGGTGTCGCGGTCGTCGCCGTGGAGCGCGCTCCTGCTCCGTCGCTCGACGTCGATGGCGGCTACGTTCCGCCCACGGACGTTGCCGAGGCGGCCGAGGTCGAGACGGCAGCCGAAGTGATCGTGCACGATCAACTCAGCGATGAGGCGTCGTTCGTGGCCGACGAGACGATCGACGATGCGTCGCCGTATGCGGATGAGTTGCTGCCGCCTGAAGTGGCTGAAGAGCCGGAGTATGTTCCGCCGGCGCCGGCGTCGCGCTACATCGTGTACAGTGCGCGCTATCGTCTCACGCTGAAGGGTCTCGATCGCGGCAAGTGGGAGGTCTCGGTGACGGAGGAGGCCGATGCGCCGCTGTTGACGATCGATGCGGTCGTGCGCGGTGTGCAGCGTCGCTCGGGTGATGTGGATGAGACGATTCGTCTCTCCGGCGACGAGTTCCGCGCAGCGCTACCCGCGCCAGTGGCGACTCCCTAACCAGGTCGCATTGGCGCGATGGACAGGCCAGACGCGTACAGAGTCAGGGAACGACGACGCCTGCGATTGCCGAAAGAACGGCCGCAACATCAGCCCCCGGATCCTTCCCGTCACTCGCTCGGCCACGATAGCGCGACGAAGCATTGAGGCGCAGGTCGGCACGACTCGTAAATCCCACAGCGTTGGCGCTCTGCACGATCGCGGTGGACGAATAGCCGCTTCCGTCAGCAGTGATCACCAGGTTGTTGCGGAATCCGCCAGGCATGAACGCCGACAGCGTTGCCGCTGTGCCGAGTCCCGGGCCCTTCACGCCGTATTGTCCGCCGCTGATGATGTTGTCACGAAACACCATCCTCACCGGTGGATCCGTCGCCGGCCCGCCGAAGGTGATCGCTGAATTCGTGGCGTCGAGCACCGTGTTGTGTGCGATGACGAGATCGATCGGATTGTTGTTGACCAGGAAGCCGCGGCCGTCGCCGTTGAATGGCGCGACGTCGATCATCGAAAGGATGTTGTCGGTAATGGTGACGCGTGTCATCACCGACTGCGCGCCGACGTCATGCCCCGTGAGCGCGAATCCCGAGCCCGTGTTCCGGATGACGTTGAGCCGAAACGTGATGTCCTTCGCCACGCACCACGTGCACGTGCCCTGCTGATTCACCGACTTGAGCACGATCGCGCTCCCGCCCTGTCCATCCTGCCAGTTGTTCTCGAATACGTTCCCTTCGATGAGCACGCGCTGCGCGTTCTTGATCTCGAAGAGATTCTTCACGAGCCACTTTCCCTTCCAGCTCGTCGGCTTGAAGAAGTGGTTGCGCCGGATCTCGATGTCGGAAGGAATGAGCCCCTTGATGCGTGGATCGCCGCCACCCCAGTTGATGTTCTCGCCAGACGCCTCGAGATAATTGTTCACGATCTTGAACGGGCCCGGCCCGCTCCATCCCGCGACCGCCTGCGCATCGGCACCCTGCTCGTGGCAGTCGCTGATGTAGGAGTCGATCACGGCGCTCGACGCACCATTGAGCGACACGCATCGGCGGTTGGTTCCCGTTGGCGTGCCGTGGATGTACATGCGGTCGAGCACGAAGTCGTGCGGCATCTGTGCGGGCGTGGTCTCGTACGACGTGCCGAGTCGCAGCAGACCAGTATTCGCGATCGTCGCCGGCACCGATACCTCGAGTGCGACGAATCGATAGTGATGCGCCCCGTCGGCCGTCATGAACGCACCGAGGTTCGTCGTGCTGAGGATCTTGGGGAGGTTCACTGCCGCCGCGATCGCCGGCGACATGCGCGTGCCCTCAGCCGGCACACCATTCATGTCGGCGGGCCGAATCACGATCCAGCACGCGCCGGGCTTGTTCGGCAGGATGAAGTTGCCGGAGAACGTGGCGCCGTTCGCGAGTGCGATGACGTCGCACGGCTTCGCCCTGTTGAGCGCAGCTTGCAGATCGCCGCCCGCAGGGACGTTGATCGTCGCGCCGCTCGACGCCGGCATCTTCGTATCGAGATAGACGCGCGGCAACTCGGCCAGCGCCTCGCCCTGTGCTTGCGCTGCGATCGAGTGAAGACTGAGCAATGTCGCGAGAATGACAGCTCTCATCGAACTACCTCCGATGCCGGAAGATCACCACGCCACCCTGACCGGTGTACGACCCAATGAGCGAATCGCCCTGCTGCACGCCGACAAAAGTGGCCAACCGGCGACGCGAATCCTGGTCGAGCAGGAACTGCAGCTCTATTCGCGTTCCGTCGCGCGTACCGGCGATGCCGTCGCGCGGGAGTTGAAATCGGTCGCGTGAATACCATCCACTCAATGACGTCGGCGGACCGGCGGTCTCCACGTACAGCCGAAAGATGTCGACGATGCGCTGCGGCCCCGGCGGCGCCTGGGCAAGCTCATAGTTGCCTTCCAGCGAGGCGTCCTTCGGCTGCTGCGTAACGTCGAGCGTGCGAATGTTCAGCGTCACCACGGAGCCGAACAATCCAATCCCGCCGTTCAGCCGGTTGATGATCCCGGATCCAGTGAACGGATCGTTGCGCGACCGATAGTAGTCGAAGTAGTTGGTGTCCACCGCGTACAGCGTCACTGTCTGCTGAAAACCGGGGATGAAGACTCGCTGCAGATCCGACGCGAAGAAATTCCGCAGACTTCCCGGCAGCGCGAGCTTGGTCGTGTCGCTGAAGATCTGGAACGCGCCGAAGGGCGACTCCACGCGCAGACCGTAGGTCCGCGCGCCAGCTACTGGCGTCCAGTTGAGCTTTACGCTGTCGCGGTCCCGATCGAATGACGTGATCGGTTGTCCCCCCGAATACGCCGGCGAGTTCGGAACCACAGTCGACCCGGTAACGACTGTGCCATCCGTGGCGCGCACAGCGAGCGTGTAGCGCCCACCCGGACGGATCGGCGTGCTGCCAATTCCCGCGATCACCTCGTAACGCCCGGCGCCGTAGTTCACCGCTCGGCCCGGATACTTGCGCTCCAGCCCGACGAACGTCGTGCCGTCGGGTCCCTGAATTCTCACGCTCGCACCAGTGACGGGGATGCCATCGCCGCTGTTGATCGGATCGAGTGGGTCGTAGCGGATGTTGTCCGGCACCGAGATAGTGCCAGTCAGCGTCCGTTCGAGCAACACTTCCTGGATGGACGCATTGGGATCGAGCACGGCATGCACGACGATCTGCGGCGTCGCGACGGCGATCACCTGTTGATCGAACGTGCAACCTCCAACCGCCAGGAGCAGCCCTATACCGGAGAGGCAACGGAGCATCAGAATCCCACCGTCATGCCAACGCTTGGCAGAAAGGGAAACTGAGACTCGGCTTCGCGCGTCGGCGGATTGTTCGTGTAGTCGAAGGTGTAGATGAACACGTTCTTCGCGTTGTACGCATTCACGACGCGCAGGTAGGGTGTCATCTGCATGCCGTGCCATTGCATCACGCGCGACACACTGAGGTCGAGGCGTTGGAAGAACGGATATCGCTCCGCATTGCGCACGCCGCCCACGGGTTCAACCTCACCGTTGCCACTGCGGTCACCGTTGAACTGGTGCGTGCGCGGATTGTAGTTGCGACGAACGAGCTGTCCGATGATGTCGGTGTAGGGCGTCCCCGTCGCGACGCCGAGCCGAGCGCCGAAGATGTAGCGCGATCCCGGCTTCCAGGTGCCAACAAGGTTGAGGTTGTGACGCCGATCGTGTCCGGGCCAGAAAGTGACGGTGTCGCGCGTGCGGGAGCTCACACCGTACGTGTACGAGAGCCACCCGCCGAACGGTCCGATCTCGAGCTGGCGAAGCAGCACGTCGAAGCCGTACGACACGCCGCGCGTATCCACGAACTCGTCGCCGCGAGAACCCGGGTCGTCCGACGGGTTCTGCTCGAGCACATGGTTGTATCGCTTGAGCCACGCCTCCACGCGCGCGAACCGCAGCGGCGAGATCCAGCTCTCGAGGCCGAGCACATAGTGCTGCGCCCGCG
>JAQBPV010000243.1 GCA_028287345.1 Gemmatimonadota bacterium | reverse complement strand
GCAGCTACATGATCGAAGTGGCGGCGGAAGACCTGAACATCCACGAGGACATCGCGTCGGCGACGTCGGTGATGTTGCGTGTGACGGATGCGCGGACGTTCGCGGGGCACATACAGCTCAATGCGGGCTTTTCCGTAGTCGAGGGGTAGTGTCAGGGGCGGCGTAGTCGCTTCGCGCCGTCGCCTTACGGGGCGCTTCGCCGCCCCTGCAGCGCTAGTCTGCGGAACTGCGTCTCCGACAGCCCAGGACCATAGTCACGTTATCGGTACCTCCTCGATCCAAGGCCAGCTGCAACAGCTCGCGCGCCGCCTGCTCCGCCGACTGCATCGTCGAAAGCTGCTGCTCGATCTCCGCATCAGTGACGTGCTTCGTCAGCCCGTCCGTGCAGAACAGGATCACGCTGCCCTTCTCGCCGATCACCACACGCGTGATCTCCGGCAACGCCTCCGGGGCCCCAATCGCGCTGGAGAGCACGTTGTTGAGCGGTGAGGTTTTCGCGTCATCGCGCGTGAACACGCCCTGGTCGACGAGCTCCTGCGCGAAGGTCTGATCGCGCGTGAGCTGGCGCAGCTTGCCGCCGGAATAGAGGTAGCATCGGCTATCTCCCACCTGCACGACGTACATCCACGGCCACACGACGATCCCGAGCGAGAGGGTCGTCGCCATTCCCGTTTCATTCGCGACTGCAGCGGCTTCGCTGCGCACCGTCTCGTGAGCTTCGATCGCCGCGGCGCGGAGGGTCGCCTCGAATTCGTATTCGTTTGCTAGCCCGGCCGTGTGATAGCATCGGAGCGACGACGCCACATACCGCGTCACTGCCTCCGTCGCGATGTGGCTCGCCCTGCTTCCCGCCTGGCTGCCACCCACGCCGTCGGCGACGAGCATGATCGTGGCGAGCCGTTGTCCTCGCTGCGCGAGATCGCTCGGATCAGGCAGGCTCGTCGCGTGAATGACGACCTGCGGATGCACGGTGCAGAGGAGGAATTGGTCCTCGTTCTCTGCGCGGACGAGCCCCTTGTGCGTGAGGCCGAACAGGTCGAGCTCATCATCGCGCGGACGGATGTTGTCCGGCAGGGCTTCGACGGTCGTGACGCCTGAGGTGACCATCTCCATCTCCAGGGATGGATGGGACAATAGCATGTGCCTATCTGGTGGGACACCGCAAGGAGCAAAAACGTGCGGCGTGCGGCGAGACGATGCGGCGTGCGGCACGACGATGCGGCGTGCGGCGCGTCGTGCGGAGTCGAGGCGTGATGCGTGCCGCGGCTCGGGCGGCGGCCGCGGTCACGATTCGGCTTCGTCCCTTTGGCCTTCCGCGCGAATGTGAAGCGGAAAGGGCCGTTGAACCTCAAACGCATCACAATCCAAGACCCTGCCTCTCAAATCGCGTCGAACCCGACGTTCGACCGCAACACGAATCGCATCACGCCGCGCGCCTCACTCCGCACGTCGCGCCGTACGCCGCATCGTCTTCGCCGCACGCCGCACGCGCACGCGGCACGCCATCACCCCACCGCCGCCCGCACAGCTGGCGCCACCACCGTACCCAAAAGCTCGATCGCATGCATGATCTGCGCATGCGGCATCGCCCCGAGCGCCATCTGCGCCAGAAACCGGTCGTGTCGAAAGATCTCGTGTTCGCGAAGAATCTTGTCGATCACCTGCTGCGGACTTCCCACCAGCAGCGCGCCCCGCGCCGAGATCATCGCGTCGAACTGCCCACGCGTCGTCGGCGGCCAGCCGCGCTCCCGCCCGATGCGTGACATCACCTCCGCATAGGGCGGAAAGAACTCGCTCACCGCCTGTTCCGCCGTGTCCGCGACGTACGCATGCGAGTTGATGCTCACCTTGAGCTTCGACGCATCGTGCCCCGCCCGTCGCCCACTCTCCCGATACAACCCGATCAGCGGCGCGAAGCTCTCCGGGTTTCCACCGATGATCGCGAGCGCCAACGGCAAGCCGAGCGTTCCCGCGCGCGTCACCGACTGCGGCGTGCCGCCGACCGCGATCCAGACCGGCAACCGCTCCTGCGACGGACGCGGATAGACGCCGAGGTCATTGATCGGCGCACGGAGCTCGCCTGACCAGGTGACGCGTTCGCTCTCGCGCAGCGCGAGCAACAGCTCGAGCTTCTCGCTGAACAGGTCGTCGTAGTCATCGAGATCGTAACCGAACAGCGGAAACGACTCGATGAACGACCCCCGCCCCGCCATGATCTCCGCTCGACCGCCCGACAACAGATCGACCGTCGCGAACTCCTGGAACACGCGCACCGGATCGTCCGAGCTGAGCACCGTCACGGCGCTCGTCAGCCGAATGTTCTTCGTCTTCACCGCCGCCGCCGCGAGCACAACCGCCGGCGCCGAGATCGCATAGTCGGGCCGATGATGCTCGCCGACGCCGAACACCTCGAGTCCTACCCGATCGGCAAGCTCGATCTCCTCCATCAGATCGCGCAGCCGCTGCTCGGGACTGATCTTCACGCCGGAGGTCGGATGTCGTGCGACGTCGGCGAACGTATAGAGACCGATTTCCATTGTGTCGTTGATGTGCGTTGGCGTCCTGCGATTTCCGGAAAAGCTATCCATATTCTCGGCTGAGAGTTCGCCGCCGCTCACGCAAGAAAGGAGAATCCGTGCGATCGACGCTTACGCTGCTCCTCGCTCTTTCAATCGCCGCGCCAGCGCACGGGCAACGACCACTTTCCCTTGCCGGACGCTCCGTCGTCTATGCGCCGCATGGCATCGTCTCGACGAGCCAACCACTCGCGAGTACGGCGGGACTCGCTGTCTTGCAGCGCGGTGGCAATGCCATCGATGCTGCCGTCACCGCTGCCGCCGTCCTCACGGTCACCGAGCCGATGATGACGAGCCTCGGCAGCGACATGTTCGCGATGGTGTGGATCGCCAAGGAACA
>JAQBPV010000236.1 GCA_028287345.1 Gemmatimonadota bacterium | reverse complement strand
TGCCGCGGCCAGGCTCCTTGGTCGTGAAGAACGGCTCGAAGACCTTCGAGAGCGTGGACTCGCTCATGCCGAATCCGGTGTCGCTCGCGGCGAGCATGACATGCGGCCCCGGCGTGACCTCGGGATGCGTCAGTGCGTAGTCCTCGTCGAGCTCCACGTTGGTGGTCTCCAGCAGCAGGGTTCCACCGTCCGGCATGGCGTCCGCCGCGTTGACGGCGAGGTTGAGAATCACCTGCTCCAGCTGCGCGGCATCGGCGAGCACCATATCGAGATCCGGCGCCAGCGACGTCCGCAGCACGATGCTCTCCGAGCTCACACGCCGCAGCATCGGCTCGATGCGGGCGACGACGTCGTTGAGGTTGACCTCGGACAGTGTCACGGCCTGCTTGCGGCTGAACGTCAGCAGCTGTCGCGTGAGCAGCGCCGCACGCGACGTCGCCGACGCGATCTGCGCGAGATCATCGGTGTCGCTGTCCGACCTGTGCTGTGACTGCAGGATCTCCACGTACGACGTGATGACCGTGAGCATGTTGTTGAAGTCGTGCGCGAGTCCGCCAGCGAGGCGCCCCACCGCCTCCATCTTCTGCGACTGCCGCAACTGCGCCTCGAGCAGCCGATGCTGGGTGAGATCGGTGAAGACACCGATGTAGCCCGCCGGCGCACTGTCAGCGTCCCGGACGACGCCAGCTGTCGCGAGCACGTCGACGGTCGTGCCGTCCTTGCGCAGCCGCGTCAATTCCGTTGGACCGATGCCGCCCTTCTCGTCGATGAGCCGCTTTCGCGCGACGTAGCTCGCTTGCTGACCGTCAGGCAGATAGGGCACCGGCTTGCCGAGCACGTCGTCCGCGGACCAGCCGAAGAGCTTCTCGGCCGCGTTGTTCCACAGGGTGATGCGGTGCTCCTTGTCGAGGGCGAGCACGGCCTGCGGCGCGACGTCGATGAGCGAGCGCAGGAACTCGCTCGAGGCGCGTGCGCGCTCTTCGGCGGCGAGGCGTTCCGTCACATCGATGACCACCACGAGCCGAGCATGCGGGCTGTAGCTGTCGAGCGCTTGATCCCTCGCTTCGACGTCGAAGCACGAGCCGTCGCGACGGCACATCCGCGTGAGGAGAGGCGAATCGACGTTCGTCCGCGAGCCGCCGCGCAGCTCGTGCATGGCGTCGCCGGCCATGGCGCCGGCGAACAGGTCGCGCAGCTTCAGCCGCGTGAACGCATCGTCCGTGTAGTCGAGCAGCGCGGCCGCGGTGCCGTTCGCGGCGAGAATCTCCTGCGACCGTGAGTCGTACACGAACATCGCGCTCGGATTCTGCTCGAACAGTGCCTTGTATTGCGCTTCGGTGCGGTGAGTCAACACTCGCGCCCGTCGGCGAAGGAAGCGCACTCGCCACACGAGAGCAACGATGCCGCCGAACATCGACCAGATGAACAGGCCCGCGGCCCAGCCGGTGAGCCGGATATTCGGCAGCTTCCCGCCGCGCGCGCGCGTGACGGTGACGCTCGAGCGTTTCTCGTCAGGTGTGCGGATCGCCTCGGAATCCACGGGCGTGGACACCTGCGGATTCGTCGTCGCCATCGCTGGCGCACCCTGCGCGTTCACGCGCGCGAACGCGAGGGCGCATGACAAATGAATGATTGCAACGTAGGTGATGCGGTGCCGCACCCAACCTCCGGATTCGTGCTTACGCTCGCGGACGGTTGAAGTATCGGATTCACATCACCGAAACATCATCCTTGTTTTTCTGCGACCAAGCCGAATCATGTAACGGCGTCCTTCCCCATCACCGCAAGATCCTCGGCGCCACGTCCCTCGGCGATAAGGGCATCCATGCGCGCGGCGATTCCCGGCAGCGAAGACAAAGGTTTATCGCCTGCCGTCTCGATCATTAGACGCACGTCCTTGCGCGCCATCTCGAGCTCGAAACTCGGGGCATAGGCCTTGGCGATCATGTTCCGCCCGCGACCGCTGATGACGGATGCAGGGTCGAAGAACTGGACTACCCGCATCGCCTCTTCAGGAGAAACGCCAGCACTTCCCGACACGGTGAGCACATCGGCGACGAGCGCATTGATGCCGATGATGAACGCGTTGCCGGACAGCTTGTAGACTGCGGCCAGATCGCCGCGCTCGCCGGCGTATTCCACCTTGGGCGCGAACCGCTCGAGGTCATTCTTCACTACTTCGAACAGTTTGCGCGGTCCGGCGACGAGAATCGTCCCCTGGCCAGCGCGCGCCGCGGCTGGTCCAATGAAGACAGGCGCGTGCAGGTAGTTGACGCCGTCGGCATTCAACGTCTTCACGCGCTCGGCCGTGAGGGCCGGCAGTGTCGTCGTGTGGTCGAGGATGATGGCGCCCTCGTCCAAGCCGGGGCGCAATTTCGCGATCACGTCGGAGACGACGGCGTCGTCCTTGAGCACGAGATGGACGTGCTTCGCGCCGCGCACCGCGTCGGCCGGTGTATTGGCCACTGTGATCCCGAACTGCTCGAGTGCGCGCGCCTTGTCGGCCGTACGATTCCAGACGGTGACCTGATCCCCGCGCTTGGCGGCGGCCTCGGCGAGGGCGCTCCCGAGGAGGCCGGTGCCGAGAAAAGCGATGCGTGTCATTGGGGTCGTTTGTTGTGTGTGCCGAAACTTACTGGTTCGCCGAGTGTCCGCGCGATAGGTTGGCGGGCGTGAGCATCGCGGACCGCTTCAGCACGCACAGCGTCGAGAACCAGCCGCCTTCGCTGGCACCGTACGACGCGTATGCGACCGACCTCCCGCTTCGCGAGGCGCTCGCGCGCGAAGGAGGCGGTTGGGCAGAGCAGGAGGTCGCCCAGTATGGGCCGATTGTCGGCGGCGAGCTGATGGAGCTGGGCGTTCTCGCGAACGAGAACAGGCCGAAGTTCCGCCCGTACGATCGCTACGGGCACCGCACCGACTTCATCGAGTTCCATCCGTTGTATCATCGCATCATGCAGCTCGGCATCGAGCACGGCGTGCCGAACTTCGCGTGGCGACACGAGGATCGCCCTGGTGCGCACGTTGCGCGCGCGGCCCTCGCCTATCTGCACAACCAGCCGGAGCAGGGCACGAGCTGTCCGCTCACGATGACCTATGCCTGCGTGCCGGCGCTGCGTCATCAACCTGACATCGCTGCGGACTGGATGGCGCGCATCACATCCACGCAGTACGACGCGCGATTCATCCCCGCCTCGCAGAAGCTCGGCAACACGATCGGTATGGGGATGACGGAGAAGCAGGGCGGTTCCGACGTTCGCTCCAACTCGACGCGCGCGACTCCAGTCGGCGCGAGCGGTGGCGGACAGCTCTACGAGCTCGTGGGACACAAGTGGTTCTTCTCGGCGCCCATGTGCGACGCGTTCCTCGTGCTCGCGCAGACCGATGCGGGTATCACCTGCTTTCTGCTGCCGAGATTTGCGCCTGACGGGAGACACAACGCGATTCGCATCCAGCGTCTCAAGGACAAGCTTGGCGACTGGAGCAACGCGAGCAGCGAGGTGGAGTTTCAGGGCGCTCTCGGGTGGATGGTCGGCGAAGAGGGACGCGGTATCGCGACGATTCTCGAGATGGTCGCGCTCACGCGGCAGGACTGCCTCATCGGTTCGAGCGGCATCATGCGTCAGGCGTTGGTGCAGGCGGTGCATCACGCGCGACATCGCCGAGCGTTCGGCAAACAGCTCATCGACCAGCCGCTGATGCGCAACGTACTGGCCGACCTGGCGCTCGAGTCGGAGGCAGCGGTGGCGCTTTCGCTTCGTGTGGCGCGCGCAATCGACTCCTCGGCACGCGACGCACAGGAGGCGGCGTTCGCCCGCATCGCGACGGCGATCGGGAAGTATTTCGTCTGCAAGCGCTGTCCGCCGTTCGTGAACGAGGCGCAGGAGTGCCTTGGCGGAGCGGGCTACGTGGAGGAGTCGATCCTTCCGCGGTTGTATCGGCAGGCGCCGCTCAACTCGATTTGGGAGGGAAGCGGGAACATCCAGTGTCTCGACGTCTTGCGTGCGCTTGCGCGTGAGCCGGAGACGGCGGTGGCACTTTTCGCCGAGTTGGATGCGGCCCGCGGCGGGAATGCGTTGCTCGATGCGGAGGTCGGGCGGCTGCGCGCCGAGCTCTCTCGGGGCGAAGCGCTCGAGGTCCGCTCGAGGCATCTCGTCGAGAGGATGGCGCTGGCGCTGCAGGCGTCGATTCTCCTGCGCGGTGGCAACGATCGAGTTGCCGATGCCTTCTGTGAATCGCGCCTGGGGGATGCTCACGGGCTCTGCTTCGGCACGCTTCCGTCGAGTGCGTCATTCGGGCTGTTGATCGAGCGAGCCTTTCCGGCACAGACCTGAACGGATAGCGGAAAAACAGCAACTGACTGACTTGAATTATTTGAATCGATTGAATTGCATCTCTCCGCTGAGAGAGTCTCTCGCGCCGGATGCGAATTCTTACTTGACCACGCGGCTGATGGGCGATGCGCTTCCGCTCATGGCGCGAGTGAAACGGTTCGCGACGCCGTACGGCGGTTCGTGACGCACCCCGGACCCCTCCACTCTGGGCCGCGTATCACATGTCGCAACCTCTCCGTGCCGCGCGACGATCGCGCTGAAATAGCGGAGGACCCCATACACTGCAGGAGATATAGATGCGTAAAATCCTCATCATCACCGGCCTCGGCCTGGCACTTTCCCTTGGTGGCGCCAGCGTCGCATCGGCGCAGGGTGCAGCCCGACCCGATCGTCAGAAGAATGCCCAGCAGGACAGCTCCTTCCGTCGCGGTCGCGGCGGCGCGGGCGGCATGCTGCTCAAGGGCATCACGCTGACGGCCGACCAGAAGACGAAGGTCACCGCGATTCGCGAGCGTCAGCGCGCACAGTTCGACGCGCAGCGCAAGGCCAACGGCGCGCAGGCGCGCCCTGACCGCCAGCGCGGCGACACCACGGGCTTCGGCGCTCGCCGGGCCGAGATGGACCAGCGTCGCACGGCGCAGGCCGCGGAGCTCCGCTCCATCCTCACCAGCACTCAGCGCGTGCAGTTCGACAAGAACGTCGCCGAGATGAAGTCGCGTGTCGCGAAGGGTGGCCGCGATGGCGAAGGCAGGAAGCACGGCGGCAAGCCGGGCGAAGAGCACAAGGATGGCTCGAACGAGTCGCGCTAGTCGCACCTGACTCGTCAGACGATGTGAAGGCTGCCGGCGGACGATTCGTCCGCCGGCAGCTTTTTGCATACCTTAGGTCGCGCGACGCCCGCGAACCTGCCACCCCCTGCCGTGACGACGTCCGAGCTGCCGACGGACAGCACGAGGCTCGCGAATGCCACATGGCGCAAACCCCTGATCATTCCATTCTGGAGATGAAACGCGCGTGATCGTTCACTTGATCGACGGTACGTACGAGCTCTTTCGCCACTTCTATGGTGTCCGCCGCTTCAAGGGTATGGACCCACCGATGGGCGCGGTGGCCGGTGTGCTCAACACAGTCGCGCAGATGATCGAGGAAGGCGCGACACACGTCGGCGTCGCGACCGACCACGTCATCGAATCGTTTCGCAACGATCTCTGGCCCGGCTACAAGACCGGCGAGGGTATCGAACCGGCGCTGTGGGCGCAATTCCATCCCCTCGAGCGTGCGCTCACCGCCATGGGCGTCGTGGTGTGGCCAATGGTGGAGCTCGAAGCGGACGACGCCCTTGCCTCTGCCGCTTATCTCGCCGAGCGGGACGAACGTGTGCAGAAGGTGTGCATCTGGACGCCGGACAAGGATCTCTCACAGTGCGTTCTCGGCGACCGTGTGGTCCAGGTGGACCGCAAGAGCGGACAGATACGCAACGAAGAGGGTGTGCGAACGAAATTCGGCGTCGACCCCAAATACATCCCCGACTATCTCGCCCTCGTCGGCGACTCGGCAGATGGCTACCCGGGCATCCCGAGCTATGGCGCGAAGACGTCTGCGCGACTGATCGCACGCTACGGACCGATCGAAGACTTTCCGATTGAAACTCTTGGCACGCAGCGCGACGCGGCGCTGTTGTTCAAGACGCTCGCCACGTTGCGCACCGATGCGCCGCTGTTCAGCGACGTGGATGCCCTGCGTTGGCGCGCCGCGACGGCGGACTTCGACGCCATTGCCGCCGACATCGCCGACGAACGACTGACTAAGCGCGTGATCGCACTCGGCGAGCGCACCTCGCAGGAAGCCGCTTCGTGAAACGCGGTCGCTGGATCACTCCAACAAGGAATTCCCCATGTGGATGACCATTGGAATCGTACTCGTCGTCATCGTCGCAATCGCCGTTTTCATTTCGACGCGACCCGACACCTTTCAGGTCCAGCGGTCGACGACGATCGCCGCACCTGCTGGCACGGTGTTCAACTACCTGAACGATTTCCGCCAGTGGCCTCAGTGGTCGCCGTGGGAGAAGCTCGACCCGAACATGCAGCGCACGCTGAGCGGCGCACCGTCGGGCACCGGCGCCAGCTACGCGTGGCTGGGCAACAGCAAAGCGGGCCAGGGATCGATGACCATCACGGACAGCAGGCCCGGGGAGCGCGTCGTGCTCGATCTCAGCTTCATCAAGCCATTCAAGTCGAACAACGTCACGGAGTTCGCGCTCACGCCTGCCGCACGGGGAACGCAGGTGACCTGGACGATGAAGGGCACGAACACCACGGTCACCAAGGCGTTCTCGCTGTTCATGAACATGGACAAGCTGGTCGGCGGAGACTTCGAGCGAGGCCTCGCCAACCTCAAGACCGTAGCCGAAGCCGACGCTGGCAAGGCAGCTACGGTATAGCGGCATCGTCGAACAGTTCGACCTGGATCTGATAGCGGGGAAATTTCGTCTCATCCACCTCGCCGATGGCCCACTCACGGAAGCCGTCGCTCTGCCCGAACCACTCCCGGATCAGCGCCACGTCGTGATCGATGTCCTCCTCGAGCTGGCGATCACGCTCGCTCTGCTCGAGGAGCAAGTCGCCGACGTCGCTCCACTCGTCGACATGATCGCCTTCGTCTGGCTCGCGCGACAGCTCGATGAGGCGGTGTGTGTCCACGACACCGATGCCCTCCGTTCGAATTACAGTTCCGTCCTCACGTCGCAGCTGAAGCTCGAGAGCCTCGTGATGCTGAAACGCCGCCGAGAGGTCCGCGCCTTCGGTGGAGCGATCCAGCTCGGCCTGTACGACGGTTGCATCGCCGGTAGGCTCGCGAGCGCGGTTGACGTAAGCGTGCATGGCTGGAGGCATACCGACGACGAGGGGCATCACTCGTTCTCCCTCCGGCGTGGGATGAAACCAACCCATGCGCATTTTGGGCATGAACCGCGCAAACCCCAGATCCGTGTGGCCAATGAGCCGCCCTTGGCTCCACAATGTGTATGGCATCTGATGCAGCTCCGATGAGGTGTCCGCAGTCTACCGCGGGCCGTCATTGGAGCGTCATCGCATTGCTGCACGTCGTACCATGTCATCCCGCAAGAGCGAGCGCAGCGAGCGAGTGTCGGGACCTACTGTGCGTACCCAATAGCCGGCTATAATCGCAGCGGCTGCGGGATGTCACCGGTAGACCAACTACACGAGCAACTCCGACACGCGCAGCCGCGGACTTTCCGCGACTGCCGAATCCGCAATGCGGCCGACGCGGAAGACATTGGCGATGCGTCGGTCTGCCGGCACCTGACAGTCCTGTTCGAGCGCCGTGCGCGTGTCCACGTCGTTCGCCGATGCAGACATCGGCGCGAGGTGGAATCCGACCGCAGTGATCTCGAGCCACAGCCCGAGTGAACTGCGTCGTTATATCGTCACCGTGCACGTGGCCGCGCGCGCAAGGAGCAGCTTCCGCTCCTGCTCGTTGCGTGTGAGCGACGCCGCGCGCTCGAGCTCCGCCCGTGCCTCTGCGAATCGTCCGAGCTTGATGAGAAAGTCGCCACGCACGCTCGGCAACAGGTGGTAGTTCCTGAGCGACGGCTCCGACCGCAACTCATCGACGATGGCGAGGCCTTCTGCGGGTCCGAACGCCATCGCGATTGCGACAGCGCGATTCAGCTCGACGATGGGCGATGGCGTGAGCTGCGCGAGCGCCGCGTATTGGGCGGCGATGCGCGGCCAATCGGTCTCGTCGGCCGTCCGGGCGCGCGCATGACAGGCCGCGATCGCCGCCTGCAGTGTGTATGCACCGCGCGACTCGCTCAGCTCTTCGGCGCGCTCGAGTGCGGAGAGGCCGCGATGAATGAGCATCTGGTCCCATCGCGCGCGATCCTGCTCGAGCAGCAGCACCGGTTCTCCCGCAGGCCCAACGCGCGCCCGCGAGCGCGACGCCTGAATCTCCATCAGCGCGACGAGTCCGTGAACCTCCGCTTCCTGTGGCATGAGACCGGCGAGAATGCGTCCGAGGCGAAGTGCGTCTTCGCAGAGGGCAGGGCGCAGCCAGTCTTGCCCCGCCGTCGCCGAATAGCCCTCGTTGAACACGAGGTAGATGACCTGCAACACGGAGCCGAGTCGAGCGGCGAACTCGGCGCCGCGCGGTACCTCGAATCCGACGTGGGCGTCGGCGAGCGTTCGCTTGGCGCGGACGATTCGCTGCGCGATGGTCGGCTCGGGCGAGAGGAACGCGCGCGCGATCTCGTCCGTCGTCAGCCCGCCGAGGAGACGGAGGGTGAGCGCGACGCGCGCTTCGGTGGAGAGGACAGGATGGCATGCCGTGAAGACGAGACGCAGCAGGTCGTCGCCGACATGGTCGTCGATCTGTGCGTCGAGGTCAGGTACCGCACGCTCGATCTGCGCCTCGAGCTCGTAGCCGAGCTGCTCGTGCTTACGCTCGAGCAACGCGTTGCGACGCAGGTGGTCGATGGCGCGGTACTTCGCCGTTGCCATGAGCCAAGCGCCAGGATTGTCGGGCACCCCTGATTCCGGCCACTTCTCGAGGGCGGCGACGAGTGCGTCCTGCGCGAGGTCTTCCGCCAAGCCGACGTCGCGCACGATGCGTGCGAGCCCTGCTATCAATTTCGCGGACTCGATGCGCCAGACGGCGTCAATGGCGCGATGCGTGTCGGCGGTGGTCACGCTCGCAATCAGACCACCAGCAACGTTGCCCGCAAGGGAGTAGGGGAGCTAGCGCGGCTGTCGCACCCGCGCTTCCCGCGCGACACGCCATTGCGTTCCACTCCCCACGAGCTGGTAGATCTTCTCGAAGCGCAGCGATTGCGGCGACTGACCACTCTCGGGACCGAACACCTCAGCGGCAAAGTTCATCTGCACCGTGTCGCGCCCAACCTGCACGACGGGCGACCCGCGAATCACGTAACCCGTTCGTTGGCCAGTACACCGTGGTGTGCGCGCCGCCTCGCGCTTGGGGTCGCACGTGCCGCTCACCACGCCATGCTCGCGCAGCGCAGTCACCAACGCGGCAGGCATGGTATCGCCGCCCTCGTAGCCTGCGATCAATGGCAGCTTCCGCTTGTGAACGAGCAGCACGAGTGATGGATCCGGATCGAATGAAGCCCGAACGGCGGCCTGATAGATGGCCGCTTCGGCGGCAGACGACAGCGCGGCAGGCTTCAGCCCGCGACCGCGAAAGACGTTCGAGTCGTCGGGCGCACCGCCACACGCGAGTGCGAGGCACAGCAGCAGCGATTCAGGGAATCGGCCAACCAGCCGTGAGTTCATCTCGCCCCAAGTGTAACGTCTACGGCGGTCGAGACAACATCCAGCCACACCGGTGAGTTATCGAGCTGCCTGCCACGCCACGCGCGGCGACTGCCGTGTGACGAGCGGCGATACGCGCCACCGGGCATAGGCCACGAACGTCGCCACACATCCAGTCACCAGCGGCAGGATGGCCGTCGCCACTGGAGCCGTCGCGACTGACACCACCACCGCGCCGATCATGATGATCACCAGGCCTGCTGCGGCGAGCGGCGTCAGACCGGTGCGGATGCGGGTGAGGCCAGGCAGGATCATTCCCAACCCGCCAAGCACTTCGCACACACCGATGAACTGGATGAACGTGACGGACAGCAGCGGGGACATCTTCGCCAACTCAGCGGCAGGGGTAACGAGCTTCATTCCGCCAGCGAACAGGAAGAGCAGGGCGAGCAGCGTCTGGGCGGTCCAGAGCGAGGCGTTGAGCTTCCGTGGGCGTGACATGGTCGATTCTCCTTTCGCGTGTCGGGTTGGGAGCAGGTCGTCGTGATCGGCTCTACTGACACGTCGAAGCACACCTCGTGAAATCGACATGGAGCGCAAAAAAACGGCGACCCATTTTCTGGTCGCCGTCTACTTGCCCTACGTGCCGGCCTCAAGCCTGCTTCGCCGCCTCGACGCGCATGCGCTCCTCTCGCTCACGCAGCTCCGGCGTGAATTCTTCGCCGAAGTCATCGGCCTCGAATATCCGCCGCAGCTCGATCTGTACGTTGCCGCCGGCGTCCATCGGCGGCCAGCGCTTCACCCAGTCGATCGCCTCCTGCTCCGACTTTACCTGGATCATGGCGTAGCCGGCGATGAGCTCCTTCGCTTCGGCAAACGGACCGTCGATGACAGTCGGCCTTCCCGCCGAGAACTTGATCTTCTTTGCCTTCGACGACGGATGCAGTCCCTCGCCGCCGAGCAGCACGCCGGCTTTCGACATCTCTTCCATGTAGTCGCCCATCGCCCTCAGCATCGCCTCGCTCGGCATGACGCCAGCTTCGGTTTCCTCGTCGGCCATCCGCAGTACCAGATATCGCATTGCATTCTCCAGGCTGTGTTGGTACGCCGTTGCTCAACGGCGGAAGATCAAATGCTTGACGCGGATCTACACGGAAAGGGGCCGGATCTTCACGGATACTGCCAAGCCAATATTCATCAAAATCCGCATCATCAAAAGGAAAGCTTGGTCTTTGATGCTGCGCGTTGATGGATGTGGTGCGCGAAGCCTGCCCGAGGCCTTATCCGTGTAAATCCGGCAGTTATCCGTTCCCATCCGTGTCAGGCAGTGTGCGGTTGTAGTTCAAGCCGTGGTTGTTCTCAGGTCCCGGTACGCTGCCGGAATTCCGATTCGTCCTTCAGCACCTTCCGTCCTGCCTCAGTTCCTTCCAGCTGCGGCGCGAAGTCGGCGGTATCGAACACCTGCCGCAGCTCGATCTCCATATCTTCGCTGCCCGACGGATGAGGAATGCGACGCGCCCACTCGATCGCCTCTTCCTTCGACCGCACCTGGATGATCCAGAAGCCCGCAATCAGCTCCTTGGTCTCGGAGAAGGGGCCGTCGATGACCGTTCGCTTGTCTCCCGAAAACCTCACGCGCGCACCCTTCGCGCTGGCGTGCACTCCCTCGCCCGCGAGCATCACACCAGCCTTGATGAGTTCCTCGTTGTACTTGTTCATCTGGATGAGAACTTCCGCGCTCGGCATGATGCCGGCTTCACTGTCCCTGTTGGCCTTGACGATCATCATGAAGCGCATTGTAGTCTCCTGGTTGGGACCGGCTGTCCGGGGCCCGGTGCCTCACAAAAAGCCGGCTTCTACCTAGACGTCGAACGGCAGGATGCGAAATCGACAGGTCCTCCAAAACCCTTCAAAACGGCCCCCGGTAGACAGATGCCCTTCGTGGAATAGGTTGCTCGCATGCCCTTCCACGATCGACCACAGTTCCCACGCGGCTTCCACTGTGCCAGCCGCAACGTCGGCCTCAAGCCCTCGGCCAAGGATCTCGCCCTGTTCGCCAGCGACGTCGATGCCGCCGCTGCCGCCGTCTTCACGCGTAACCACTTTCCGGGCGCTCCGGTCATCCTAGGTCGCGAGACCATTCGCGGCGGCGTGCTGCGCGGTATCGTCGTCAACAGCAAGGTGAGCAATGTCGCCACCGGCGCGGCGGGCGTCGAGAACGCGCGCCGGATGGCTGCGGCAGCCGCCACCGAGCTCGGCACCTCTGCCGATCGCATGCTCGTCAGCTCCACGGGCGTGATCGGCGTTTCGCTGCCAATCGAGAAGATCGAGCGCGGCATCCACGGTATAGCGGATGATCTCCAGGACGACCCGCTCGTGGGCGCCGAGGGGATCATGACGACGGATACGTATGCGAAGGCGCTGTCGATCGGTGCCGGCGACGCCACGATCACGTGGGTGGCCAAGGGCTCGGGAATGATCGAGCCGAACATGGCGACGATGCTCTCGTACATCTTCACGGATGCGGCGCTCGATGCGCGGACGCTCGACCGCATGCTTCGCGACGCGGTATCCCTCAGCTTCAACATGCTCTCGGTGGACGGCGACACGAGCACGTCGGACACCTGTGCGATCCTCGCGAACGGACTCGCTGGTCCAGTGGATGAAGCGTTGTTCTACGAGGCGTTGCTCGTGGGTTGCGTGCGGATGACGGAGATGCTGGCGCGCGACGGCGAGGGCGCGGAGCACTTGCTGCGGGTGACGGTGAATGGCGCGGCGGATGACGCCGAGGCACGGCGCGTGTCGAAATCGATCGTGAATTCACCACTCGTGAAGACGATGGTGCACGGCGCCGACCCGAACGTGGGGCGACTGCTGATGGCGGTGGGGAAGTGCTTCGAGTGCGAGATCCACCCGGAGTCGACGGACGCGTGGATCAACGGGTATCAGGTGGTGCGTGAGGGCACGCGCCTGGATTTCGACGAGGCGGTGGTGCGCGCCGCGCTCGCGGTCGAGGTCGTGGACATCGAGGTGCGGCTCGGCGTCGGCGACGGAGTGGCGACGGCGTATGGCTGCGACCTGACGAAGGCGTACATCGACGAGAACGCCGCGTACTTCTCCAGCTGACGCTCTGGGGCGGCGGGCGCGAAGCGCCGAGCCGCCCCGATACTCAAAAGGTAAGGAACCAGACCAACGTTGTCTTGGATCGTAAGGGCGTCCCCGGATATCTCTCGATCAACACTCAGACGGAGATGCCCCAATGCGCACCAAGACCTCGTTCTTCGCGGCCCTCGCACTCAGCGCTGCCTTCGCGTCGCCCGCCGCCGCACAGACTGTTGCAACCGCCTACACGCGCTCGACCGTCGTCGAGAAGGCCGCACCCGCCGAGGCGCCGGTCATTCGCACCATCGCCATCTACAGGTTCTCGGCGTCCCGCATCCTGCGCCTGCCGACGACGATCACCGTCTCCGACTCCGCCGGCCAGCTCGTCGCGAACTTCAAGCTGCCGAACGAGTCCAACCCCGGCGTAATGTCCGTCGAAGTCATGGGCAACGACATCATCCTGCAGGGCGAGACGCCGCGCGGCCTCCTGACGCTCGTGCTCTACCGCCAGAATGCAGCAGACGTCCCGAGCACCTTCGTCGGCTACTGGTCGCTCGGCGATGAAGAGCGTGGCGAGCTCCGCGGCCGCACGACGAACTAGCTACCGCACGCCCGCAGCCACGCCGTCACGGCGTGGATCTGCAGCACCAATGATCACGCCGTCGCGCCTGAGCGCGGCGGCGGCGACACCGGCGAACTGAAGGTTCGCCACCCTGTTGATCGGTACGTAGCCGTGGGCGCGCAGCGCGCCATACACGGAAAGCGCGAAACCCTGCTCGATCTCCATCGCCGGTCCAGTGGCGGCCGGATGGAGACGCGGCGCGGCGAGCGCAGCATACGGATCCTGTCCCCACGCCGTCATGCGAAGAATCGCCTGCGGCACCGCGGTCGGGATGTACGCCGCACCACCGGCTCCTGCGGCAAAGCGGACGTCGTCGCCCTCGAGCAACAGCGTCGGCGCGATGGCGCTGCCCGGCTTGCGACCGGGTTTGCGATCGCCACGCGAGAACAGATTGCCGCTCGAGTTGAGGAAGATGCCGTTCGCGTAGACGCCGGATCCGAACAGCACGCCAACGCTCGACGTCAGCGACACTGCGTTGTGATCGGCATCGATCACCACCATGTGCGACGTCTGACTCCCGAACGTCTCCGCATCGTCGCGCGTCGGACCATCGGTCGCAGCGGTGCGCGGCGTCTCAGCGTATGAGTCGAGCTTCGCGCAGGCGGAAGGTGCGCCGGTCGACTCGAAGCTCCATGCGTCGCCGCGCGGCAAGGTGTCGAGAAACGCCCCATTGACGACTGACCTCCGCGTCATGGCGAATGCGTTGCTGGTGAGTCCGCGCACCGGGCCGGGCGCCCACTCCGGATGTCCGCCGACGAGCCGTCGATCGGCGAGCGAGACGCGAATCGCATCAGCCATCTTCACGGCGGCGTCGGCGTCGCCGGTCGGATTGCGCATCGACGTGAGCCCCGTGAGCTCCGCCAGGTGCAACGCTTCCGAGATCGATGGACCGGCCACCGGCGACGGCCCGCCGAGCACTGTGTAGGAAAGGAAGGTGCTGCACGACGGCCGACGCATGGCCGGCTTGTATGCGGCGAAGTCGGACGCATCGAGCAGTCCGCCCACACGCCGCGTCTTCTCGGCGATCACACGAGGGACGTCACCGGTGTAGAATGCAGCCGCGCCATCGCGCGCGATGGCCTCGAGCAATGTCGCGAGCCTGGCCTGAATCAGCCTGTCGCCCACGCGCAGGATTTGTCCGCCCGGCATGAACAGCGCGGCGGCCTCGGAGTCGACCTTGAGTTTCTCGATCGACGACGTGAAGAGCCGATGGTTGAGCGGGCCGATGATGAAGCCATAGCGCGCGAGTCGAATGGCGGGCGCCAGCACTGTCGCGCGCGGGAGCTTGCCTCGCGCGGCATGCCACTCGAGCAGACCGGCAACGAAGCCCGGCACCAGCGCCGTGCGCGGCTCACGCGCATCACCGCCTTCATTCGTGGCCGCGTTGCCGGAAATTGTCGGACCCACGAGCGGAGGATCCGGCTGACCCCACGCTGGATCGGCGCCGGCCTGGCCCATCGCCTCCATCACCTCGGCGCGATGATCCTTCGCCATCCACGCGACGCCCACCGCATAGCCGCCGAGTCCTGTCTGCGATGGATCGACGACGCCGAGTGCGAAGGATGCAGCTACGGCGGCGTCGATGGCATTGCCGCCCTGCTCGAGCATCGCGAGGCCGGCGGCAGAAGCGTCCGTCGCGCTCGTGACGATCACCCCTCGGCGCGATTCGACGCGCTTGCCGAAGATCGGTGGATCATTCACAACCGACGTCGTCGCGCTCGGCGAGGCGCATGCCGTGAGCAGTGAAGCGAGGGCGAATGTATTGAGTTGGGAGAGTCGCATGGCGAGAATGTATCGCGTGAGGTGCAGCGCGACGACTATCTTCGGAACACGCGGTCCGCCGTCGCCACTCCACCAGTGTGCAAACCGTCAGGAGACCCATGAGAGCGCTCGTTCCCGCACTGTTGCTGCTCGTCTCGTGCATGCCGTCGTCCGCGTCCACCTCGCAATCCGATGCGACGGTGCGGCCGGGTATCGAGGTCTTTCTCGGCGACGTGCCGCAAGCGCTGCGCGGCAAGCGCGTCGCACTCATCACCAACAATTCCGGGATCGACCGCGCGAAGCGGTCGGACATCGACCTCGTGGCGCAGAGCAAGGATCTCAAGCTCGTCGCGCTGCTCGCGGCAGAGCATGGCATTCGTGGCGATGCAGACGCGGGCAAGAAGATAGAAGACGAGACGGACCCGAAGACCGGCGTTCCCGTGTACTCGCTGTACAAGGCCGAAGACGGCACCCCCACATCGGCAATGCTGAAGGACGCGGACTTCATCCTCTACGATCTGCAGGAGGTGGGCGGTCGCACGTGGACGTACGTGTCCACGATGGCGCTCGCGATGCAAGCGGCGTCGCGAAAGGGAATTCCTTTCGTCGTCCTCGACCGGCCCAATCCGATTGGCGGAGAGATCGTCGAGGGTGCGTTGCTCGACCCGAAGTTCAAGTCGTTCGTCGGGATGTATCCGATTCCTGCTCGCCACGGGATGACGGTGGGAGAGCTGGCGCAGCTGTTCAATCAGAAGTACGGCATCGGCGCGAACCTCACCGTCATCCGCGCGGCGAACTGGAAGCGGGCGCAGTGGTTCGAGGACACCGGGCTGCCGTGGGTGAATCCGTCGCCGAACCTGCGGTCGCCAGACGCCTTGAAGGACTATCCTGGCACCGTGTATTTCGAGGGGACGACGCTCACGGAGGGCAGGGGAACGGATCGTCCGTTCGAGCAGATCGGTGCGCCGTGGCTCAAGGCGGCGGAGGTCGTCGGAGTGATGAATGAGAAGCGATTGCCTGGCATCCGTTTCGAGGCGATCACGATGGCGGTGTTGCCAACGGCGGCGAAGTGGAAGGGGCAGACGATCCCGGGCATTCGGTATGTGATCACCGACCGGCAGGCGTATCGTCCGGTTCGCACATCGCTGATCCTGATCGACGAAATTCGGCGTCAGCATCCCGCAGATTTCAAGTGGACAGGGTCGATCGATCGGCTCACCGGATCGGACAAGGTGCGTCTCGCCATCGAAGGGGGTCGGTTGCCCGCGTTGCTCGATGAATGGGATCGTGAAGCGGCGCAGTTCCGGATCGACCGTGTGCCGTACTTGCTGTACCAGTGATCGAGCCAGGCCTCGTCGTGCATTTGTTCTTGAAGCCGACTGGCTCTCCCACTTCAACCAAATGAAGATTGTGCGACACACTCAGCGGGTGGTCATCAGTGCAATGCTCGCCGTGTGTGCGAGAACGGTTGCTGCACAGTCGACATTCGATCTCGTGATCGCCCACGGACGAGTCATCGATCCTGAGTCGAAGCTCGACGCTGTACGCTCAGTCGGCATCACGAACGGAAGAATTGCCGCGATCAGCACATCGAGTCTCAAGGGCAAGCGAACCATCGATGCCAAGGGACTCGTCGTCGCGCCAGGATTCGTCGACCTCCACGTGCATGGACAGAACGACGAGAACTACCGCCTCTACGCCATGGATGGCGTCACCACTGCGCTGGAAATGGAAGTCGGCACTGACGACGTCCCTGGCTTCTACGCACAGCGCGAAGGCAAGGCGCTGATCAACTACGGCGTGTCGGCTGGGCACATCAAGGCGCGCATGAGCGTGATGAAGGACGCCGGCACTTTTCTTCCACTCGACGCCGGCGGCCGCGACGCCGCGACCGACGCGCAGGTCGCCGACATTGCCGCCCACATCGAAACCGGGTTGAAGCAAGGCGCACTCGGCGTCGGCATGGGCCTGCAGTACACGCCGGCCGCGTCGCGATACGAAGTCATCGAGGCGTTTCGCATTGCGGCCAAGTACAAACGGCCCGTGTTCGTCCACACTCGGGCCTACGGAGTCACCGAGCCAGGCAGCTCCGTCGAGTCGTACCTCGAGGTCATCGGCGCCGCGGCGATCACCGGAGCACCGCTGCATATCGTCCACCTCAACAGCACCAGCCTCTCGTCCACGCCGAAGACGCTCGCCATGGTGCGCGACGCCCGCGCGCGCGGACTCGACGTCACCGCAGAAGCGTATCCGTACAGCGCCGGCATGACGGAGATCAGCTCACCGCTGCTCGACCAATACGTGAACGCGCCCGACAGCATGTTCTCGCATTTCATGCTGGCCGCCACGGGCGAACGCCTCACGCGCGCGACCTTCCTCGCCAACCGCAAGCCGGGCGGCATGATCATCCTCTTCCTCAACACGCCCGAGATGGAAGCGATGGCGATGACCAGTCCGCTCACGTCGATCGCAAGCGACGGACGTATCGAGAACGGCAAGGGTCACCCGCGCACCGCCGGCACCAGCGCGCGCACGCTCGGCTACTACGTGCGCGAGAGCAAGCAGATGAGTCTCATGGAGGCCATTCGCAAGCTCGCACTCATGCCGGCGCAGCGTCTCGAGTCGGTCGCGCCGCAGTTCAAGCGCAAGGGGCGCATTACCGTCGGCGCCGATGCGGACGTGAGTGTGTTCGATCCCAACACGGTGATCGACAAATCGACGTATCTGCTACCGGCGACTCCTGCGATCGGATTCAAGTATGTGTTGGTGAACGGCGTGCCGATCGTCGACGACGGCGTGTTGAAAGACGCCGTCCATCCCGGTCGAGCTCTGCGTGCTCCCCGTTAAGGGACGATGTTGACGGTGAGGCCGATAGATAATTCTTGGAAACCGACGCCGGAGCTCAGCAGAGACTCCCAAGACTGACGGTTGGCGACGGCTCGTGCGACGCCAAGGTGGGCAC
>JAQBPV010000207.1 GCA_028287345.1 Gemmatimonadota bacterium | reverse complement strand
AGGCGGGGAATACGGTGATCGTGGTCGAGCACGACATGCGAGTGGTGGCGGGCTCGGACTGGGTGATCGACATGGGGCCCGGCGCTGGCGAGGAGGGTGGTCGTGTCGTCGCGGCCGGGCCGCCGCTGGAGGTTGCGACCGTTGCCGAGAGCAAGACAGCGCCTTACTTGGCGCGATTCCTCGGCTGAACGACCTCGGGCAGGCATCAACTGATTTGGGACGCGGACACAGAACGGACTGGACGGACTTGACGGAAACCGCAAAAGACTTTCTCGAAAAATTTTAGGTCCAAGTAGTTTCCGTTCAGCTCCGTCCAATTTCGTTTTTGTCCGCGTCCCAAAACAGTTAGTGCCCATATGGTGAGATGAATCTCCATAGGGCAATGCCATTCTGATTCCCCAAACGCCAAACGCCCCCCGACGGATCAACCGTCGAGGGGCGTTCGAATACTCTGTCCTGCGCAGGTGATCAGCTCGAGGCGATGATGTAGCCCGAGCGATCTACGTCGGCAGAGGAAGTGATCACTGCTGGGAACCCAAGGAATCGACCGGGATCCGGCGCATGATCTGTGTCATTCCCAGGCGGCCACCGCCCGCCGAATCATTCTCGGCGACGACGTAACCCGTGAAGTTGCTGCGAGCTGCCGGCGTGGCAACCTTCGCCGAGGCGGTGGGGCCCGTCGGGCTGCCAGAGCAGGCGCTGAGGAGCGCGATTCCCAGTCCCGCGAGGACTGCCTTGAGTGTCACGGAGCGTGCCTTCGTCGGCGTTCGCATCTTCAAAAGCCTCTCGAGCCGGGGCCCGAATGTGGGGGGGGAATGCGCGTGCTACCTGTTGCGACGAGCCAGTGTAAAGCAGGGCCGGGGCCACGAATCCCACATCCAAAACATCCGTCACTCTGTCCGAAGGAAGGTCTTCCATTTCGGCACTTTCGACATTTCGACCGAACGACTTCAGACCTTTCGTCCGATCGATTTTTTGGGCTCTCGTTGCATCTTGCGAGAGTTCGTTGCGTTTCGCGACACGACTACTTGAAAAACAGGTCCATCCGTCGCGCTGCGCGCTCCTGTTGGGACGACATCTCTATTTGTCGTCCGAGCGAAGTCGAGGGACCTGCTTGCTGTTTTTCTCCGTTCAATCCGTTCGATCCGTTCATGTCGCTGTTCAAAAAACTCCGATCCTTGCCCGAGGCAGTTTCCAAGAGGCGCGGAAGTGGGGGGCGCCTGAGAGGAACTGACGGCAGCAAACTGCGAAACGACAACAGATTCCTTGGGACTTGAACGGATTGAACGGAAAACTGCACGGACACCGCGTCTTGCGGGTTCGCCAAGGCTGTCGTCCCGAGCCGCAGTGAGGGACCTGCTCTCAGCTTCCCGGATGGTACTCCTTCTCCGTATGACCCTTGAGCTGCGAGCGGTAGAAGTAGACGTCACGCAGCTGGCCCTTCGCGTACCGCTCCGCCTGATCATTGAAGTGGGGCGATTTGGGATCGCCACTTTCGCCACCGGCGGAAACGGCCTTCGCCCGCACGCTGTCGCCAAACTCCACGACTGCCAGGAAGCTGTTGCCGCTGGTGCCATACATCTTCTTCGTGCCGCGATACGTCCGCGCCCCGAACGACGCCAGTGAGCCCCATCGGCTCGAGGTGAACCCCACCGGTATGCTCGGCCCAGCATCGTTGAACGGCTGGACGATGTCTCCCGTGAGGCGCTGGAAGCGGTTGATGTCGCCCCAAGGCGTCTTCCATGTCCCGAAGTCCGCGGTGAGTATGTCCGACGCCGTCGCCAGCGCCTGCAGCCGCTGCTCGGCCGACGTCCGCGTGGCCATGTAGACGTCGACTGACGTCGCCTCCTCCCTCGCACGCGTACCTACCGTGCGCGCCAACTCCTCCCCCCAGAAGACGGCCAGCGTGGTCGGTACCGAGCTCACGCCCCACCGCTTGTCCCAAGCGCGGAGCAGCGCGATCTGGTCAGCAACCTTGGCGTGCAGCGGGTTACTTGCCGGCGTCTCATCGTACGCTTTCAAGAGCGCGGGAATCAGGTCGTCGAACGCCGGGAGATAGCTGTCGAACGCCGCCGCGATGAGCGACGCGGGCGTGAAGTCCTTCTTGTCGCCGAGGACGCGAATGGCGTGAATGCCACGCGCGTTTTCGCCGCCGGTCTCCATGTAGCTCGGATAGTTCTCCTTCTTCGGGCTACTTGGTCCAGCGGCCGAGAAGGGCCAGTTGTTCGTGTTGTAGAGCCAGCCGGATTTTGGATTGAGGAGATGCGGACTCTCCTCGACGCCGTGCAGTCCCTTCCATTCAGTGGCGGGATCGCTGCCATCGACCGGCTTGTTCCAGTCGAACTTCGGGTCGCGCTTCGGGATGAAGTTGGCGTGGAAGTACGCGATGTTCCCTTCCGCGTCGGCGAAGATCGTGTTGTTCGACGAATTGGTGTGGAGGTCCATCGTCTTCCGGAACTGCGCGTAGTTCTTCGCCTTGGTGCGCGAGTACGACTGTGTGAGCGCCTTGACCGGCTCCGTCATGATGTGGATGCTCACCCACTTGCCGTTCTGATCGCGGATGACCGGTCCGTGATGCGAGCGATAGACGGTGAACTCCTTCCTGTCCATTCCGCCGGCCGTCTTGAACGGGACGGTGATCTTCTGCGCGACGAGCTTCCGTTCGCCGTTGCCGAACTTGTAGTAGTAGTCCTCGCCCTTCTTCGTCACCGTCTCGAGATACTCGTCAGCGTCGTCGACGCCACTCGTCGTGTGCATCCAGCCGGCCTTGTCGTTGAAGCCCTGGTAGACGAAGAACTGTCCCCAGGTCACGGCGCCGTACGCGTTCAGCCCTTCCTCGCTCTCGAGCTTGACCTCGGAGCGGAAGAAGAATGACGTATGCGGATTGATCCAGAGCAGCGCCTTGTGGTTCGCCGTGTTCGACGGCGCGATCGCGAAGCCATTCGAGCCGCTCGGCTCCTTCCGTGCGGCGCTCGCTTCGGGCACCGGGGCGGGCATCGGACGCTTGCCGTAGAACGCCTCGAGATCACGCAAGGAGATCTTCTCGATGTCTCCGCCGATGCTGCCCTCGCTGAACGTCAGCGCCATCCACGGCTCGAACCGCGTGATGACGCGCGGCTTCACCTCGGGATGCTTGTACAGATAAAAGTTCAAGCCGTCGGCGTAGGCATTCATCAGCGACTTGAGCCACGCGGGACTCGTCTTGTACTTCGCCTTCATGCTATCCGGATCGATGAAGAGCTTCATCCTGAGATCGCGATAGACCTCGGCCTGCCCTTCCGCTTCGGAGAGCCGGCCCATCGAGTTGATGTAGTTCGTCTCGACGCGATTGAAGTCATCCTCGGCTTGCGCATAGAGGAGCCCGAAGACGACGTCCGCGTCCGTCTTGCCGTAGATGTGGGCGATGCCCCAGTCGTCGCGCGTGATGGTGACGCGGGCGGCCTGCTTTTCCCAGCGGGCGACTTCCGGATCCGGAGCGGCATCGAGGCGTGCGCAGGAGACACATGCCAGCGCCATCAGTACAGCGAGTTTTTTCATGGGGGAATACGGTTCGGGGCACGCGTCCGTTCAGTCGGACGAGTGAAGGTAGCCGCTATATGCGAACAGCTGAAACTGGTGGTCGACGCCGGCGTGCGGAACGTATTCGGACTTGGCCGAGTCGAATGTGCGGAGCATGGTTTCGCGCGTTCGGCCAACCGTTTCGAGGATGAAGTCCACACCGTCGTGCTGGTAGCGAACCCACACGTGACCGCCGGCGACGGCATTGTGCGGATGCCAGATACCGGCCACGAGCTCGGCCTCGAGACCCATCTCGACGAGCTTCCTCCACGCCCAGAGCGCGTAGTCCTCGCAGTCGCCCTTTCGCAGCTGCTCGAAGGTGAGCGGATGCTGCCAGAAGTCGCTCTCCCGGAAGAGATCGGGGTCGGGCACGTACTCGCATGCGAGCAACCAGTCGCAGATGTCGTCGACGCATGTGACCGCGACGTGACTCTCGCCCTCGAAGTACCAGGGAAACGGGTGCAGGGAGCCGCGGCCGAAGGTTTCCGCGGGAAGGTGATAGGGCAGCCGCTCCCACGGATCGTGCGCTGGACCGGAGCGCGCGAGCAGGCGTCGCAGTGGAGCGAGCGCGCGGCGAACGAAGCCCATCCGCGCCACTACTTCGGGGGCTTCTTTCGATACTTGCCCTGTTCGCACCAGAAGCGCGAGACCTGCGCGGGGTGCAGCTGGAACAGCTCGCGCGCCTGTTCGCAGTTGTCGTGGTTGTAGTTCTTGTCGTCTTCTTCGTTGGCGTCGAAGGTGGCGACATGTATGCGCAGCGTGTCGGTGCCTGCGCCGTTGCGGTAGAGCGTGTAGGTGTCGTTGCTGCTACATGCTGCCGTTGCGCCGATGAGGATCAGTGCGCCCAACACGAGAGGAGTTCGCATGGGCCAATATGGAACGCTTCGGTGGGGGTCGCCATGTCGCGTTGGTACTGCTTGAGGTGACAGATATCAGGTGCTCAGGGGGCAGCCCCAGCCATCAGCCATCAGGGGGTGTGGCGAACAGGGTGCATTTCACCCGTTACGCCACACCCCCTGACGGCTGATGGCTAGAGCTGAAATCTGAGCACCTGATGCCTGACACCTTCAGTCGTGCATGTCGCTTCTCAACAGATCAACCAAGTCGTACGTTGGACACACGACAGCGAGGTGACCACATGTATAGATACAGATTGGCGGCCGCCCTCCTTGTATTGGCAGGGAGCAGTGCCGCGACTGCGCAATCCACGCCCTCCGCCCGAGCGCAGACCCCCGCCGAACAGGCGAAAGCGGACAGCGGTCGGATGCCGTACACCGCGGCGGACGTGCGCTTCATGCAGGGGATGATTCACCATCATGCGCAGGCCATCGTCATGGCCGGCTGGGCACCGCTGAACGGTGCACGGTCCGACGTGCAGATCCTCGCGGCGCGCATCGACGTCGCCCAGCGCGACGAAATCGCCTTCATGCAGCGCTGGCTCCGCGAGCGTCGCGAGACGGTCCCCGATCCGTCTGCCGAGCATGACATGGGTGGCAGGAAGGTGTCGATGTCCGAGATGCCGATGCCGGACATGATGATGCCCGGGATGTTGAGCGCGGAGCAGATGGCGCAGCTCAAGGCGGCCAGGGGCACCGAGTTCGATAGGCTCTTTCTCACCTTCATGATCCAGCATCACACCGGCGCGCTCACGATGGTCGACCAGCTGTTCGGCACCATCGGCGGCGGGCAGGAACTGTACGTCTTCCGATTCGCCTCCGACGTCGGCGCCGACCAGACGACGGAGATCGACCGCATGCAATCCATGCTCGACGCGCTTCCCCCACAAAGGAATCAGCCATGAAAGGCGTACCGATCCTCTCCCTCTCGCTCGCCGCGGGGCTGTTGACTGCCGGCGGATGCGCGTCATCGTCGTCATCGTCTGCGTCATCTTCGTCGACGGCGCCTGCCCCGTCGTACATGTCGATCTCGCCACCGAGCCCGGACCCGCGCGTCGGGCTGGGTGCGGGCTGGATGAATGCGCAGGAGGCAATCTGGAACCTGCGCGTGGTGTCGAAGACGCCGCCGTCGGAAAAGTTCATCAACCTCTCGACGCCGGGCGATCGACGGCTCGTGAACTCGGACCTCTCGTTCACGGGAAACTACGTCTTCCAGGGCAACTACAGCGGCTACCAGGTGTGGGACATCGCGAACCCGAATCGTCCCACGTTGCGGGCGTCGTACGTGTGCCCGGGCTCGCAGAGCGACGTCTCGGTATTCAAGAATCTCCTCTTCGTCTCCGGTGAAGCGACGAGCGGACGTCTCGACTGCGGACTTCAGGGCGTCACCGACACGGTGAGTCATGAGCGGCTGCGCGGCATTCGTATCTTCGACATTACGGACGTCGGCAACCCGAAGTACATCGCGAACGTGCAGACCTGCCGCGGCTCGCACACGCACACAGTGGTGACCGACCCGAACGACAAGGCGAACGTCTATGTCTACGTCTCGGGTTCTGCGCAGGTGCGCTCGTCGAGCGAGCTCGCGGGTTGCTCGGGCGGACAGCCTGACCAGGATCCGAACACGGCGCTGTTCCGCATCGAAGTCATCAAGGTTCCACTCGCGCACCCTGAGCTCGCAGCGATCGTGAGCTCGCCACGCATCTTCCAGGATCTGGATGCGCCGGTTCGTCATGCGGAGTCGGCGGCCGACCAGGCGGCAGCAGCAGCGCGTCAGGCGGCGGCGGGTCGTCCCGCAGCGGCGCGGCCCGGCGCCGCCGGGCGCGGTGGTCCGACGCAGTGCCATGACATCACGGTCTATCCGGCAATCGGACTCGCCGGTGGTGCGTGCGCGGGCTACGGACTGTTGCTCGACATCCGCGACGTCGCACATCCGAAGCGCGTCGGTGCCGTGGCCGATTCCAACTTCTCCTTCTGGCATTCGGCCACGTTCAACAATGACGGCACCAAGGTGTTGTTCTCCGACGAGTGGGGCGGCGGTTCACAGCCGCGCTGCCGGAGCACGGACAAATACGAGTGGGGAGCCGACGCTATCTTCACGCTCTCGGACAACAAGATGGCTTTCAAGAGCTACTACAAGATGCCCGCGGTGCAGACGGTGAACGAGAACTGCGTGGCGCACAATGGCACGCTGATTCCGATTCCCGGCCGCGACGTGATGGTGCAGTCGTGGTATCAGGGCGGCATCTCGGTGTTCGACTGGACGGACGCGTCGCACCCGAAGGAGATCGCCTACTTCGATCGCGGTCCGATGGACGCAACGAAGTTCGTCGACGCGGGCTACTGGTCGAGCTATTGGTACAACGGATACATCGTGGGATCGGAGATCGCGCGCGGACTGGACCTGTTCGAGCTGACGCCGAGTGCGTTCCTGTCGCAGAATGAGATCGATGCGGCGAAGTCGGTGAGGTTCGAGTACTTCAATGCGCAGGAGCAGCCGAAGCTCATCTGGCCGGCTTCCTTTGCGCTGGCTCGTTCCTACGTCGATCAGCTGGGGCGGAACCAAGGGCTCTCGGCGTCGCGGCTCACGACAGTGTCGCGCGATCTCGATCGGGCGGAGAAGCTGCTCGGCTCCGAGCGTCGTGCGGTGCTGGAAGGCGTGTCGGCGGAGTTGGGGCGCGAGGCGGGAGCTGCGTCAGACGGTGCGAAGGTTCGGCTGCTGTCGGGAGCCATTCGCGATCTCGCGGCAGTGCAGCGCTAACACGTCACGGCTTTGAAGCCAACGCGTCAGGGATCAGGTGCTCAGGAGTAAGCTCCAGTAGTCAGTAGTCAGGGGGTGTGGCGTACACTCATTCGCCACACCCCCTGACTACTGAACACTGTGGCTGATCGCTGAGCACCTGTTGCCTGATGCCTTTCGTGTACGCGCCGCTACCTACGGCTTCACTTCCTCGATGGATGCGATGGTATCCCCTTCGAGCACCCCATCGACGACGTCGATCCCCGAGACCACCTCGGCGAACACAGTGTAGTCGCGACCCAAGCGCAGATTGTCACGAAGGTTGATGAACCACTGCGCATCGCCTGTGTCGTGGCCGCGCGTGCTCATCCCGACCGTACCGCGCACGTGCGGCACCGTGCCGACCTCGTCGCGCATGTACTCGGCAAGACCGACGTACTCGTTCGCGCCAGGGCTGCCGCCCTGAATCACGAAGTCGTGTTCGACGCGCTGCCAGGTGAGGCCGTCGTAGTAGCCAGCGCGTGCCAGGGCAAGGATGCGCGACGACATCAGTGGTGCGACGTCACCGCGAAGGCGCACGACGAACGAACCGCCACCGCTCGCGGGCGACATCGTCAGGCGAAGGCGGATGTCGGCGCCCAACGCGAGCGCCACCGCGCGCGGCAGGAGATCGATGCGACCGGCGGGTGGAACGTCTTCAGTGATCGGACGTCCTGCCGCCTCGAGCAGCGCGACGCGTGCGTCCTTCGATGACGCATTCGCCAAGGCGGCCCACCGCTTGAAGGCGGCCGCCGCGGCAGCCGGCACATCGCTGCGCGGAGAGCCCTTGAGTGCCACGGCAGCCGCACGCACAGCCTGCGCACCGCGCGACCGCAGCGCGGCGAGATAGACGTCGTCCTCAGCATGTCCGCTCAGCTTGGACAATGCATCGATCGCGGCTTCCTTCACGTTGTCGTCGGTGTCGCGCGCGAGGATGCGCAGTCGCGCCGTGTCCGCGAGCACGCCAGCCGCACGCGCCGCGTACATGCGCACCTGCCACTGCCTGTGCTGCGCGAGCGTGCCCATGTGCGCGCGTGCGTCGTCCGGGCGCAGCTTCGCGAGCGCGACGGTCGCATGCGCGGCCGCCTGCCACGACACGCCACCGCGTGTGCGCCGAGCGGCGTTCGCGGGAAGTGCGTCGATCCAGTCGGCCAGAGTGGTGGCAATCACGTCGTCGCTCGCGCAGGCGGGCGTCACCAGATCAGTCGCCCGAAACCGGACCGGCCACGCGCTGTCGCCGAGTGCCATGCGAATGGCGTTGCAGTCGCTCTTCGGCGTCAAAGCGCGGAGACGCAACCGCCACGCCGGTTCGGGGTACACGGGCGGAGCCGGAAGTGGCGGCAGCGAGTCTCGCGCGGCGAAGCGCGGATCGGCGATGCGACCCTTGGCCCGCTGCGCGATGACGCGAACGCGGGCGTCACCGTGGCGAATGCCGGCAGCCAGCGCGGCGTCGGTCGAGTCGCGCCGGTCTTCCGCGAGCAGAATCCGGCCGACGAGGGCCGAATCGGCTGCGGGCAGTGGCCGGCCCTGGGCGGGAAGCAGGGCGGGCAGAACCACGAGTCCGGCAATCAGTTGAAGTCGCATGCGTCCAATGATAGTATCGCTCGGCTCACTTCTCACGAGAGGATTTCCCCATGCGTCGCCCCTACGGTTCGGCAGTGACACTCGCCGCGATTGTCCTGATCCCGCACATCGCCGTTTCGCAGCAGATGGAAACATCCCGCAGTGTGTCCGGTGGCGGCATCGCCATCCCTGGCTGGATGGGAAAGATCGACGCGAACGAAGAGAAGAACGGACAGGTGCTGAACAACTCCAAGCTCGCGAAGGAAGGCAACGACCTCCACGTCACGACCGGGCCCGCGGTGGCGTACTGGAATCCGTCGAACACCGCGAGTGGCAACTACACGGTGATGGCGACGTTCAAGGAGCCGAAGTACATGTCGCTCAACAGCCACCCGCATCCGTACGGCATCATGATCGGCGGCAACGACCTGGGCACGGCCGACCAGAGTTACCTCTACTGCGCAGCGTACGGCAATGGAAACTTCATCGTGCGCGGCTTCGG
>JAQBPV010000202.1 GCA_028287345.1 Gemmatimonadota bacterium | reverse complement strand
GGTCGAAGGTGAACGTCGACTGTGTGAGCGGCCGTCCGATGGTGTTGTTGCCGAAGGAATTGAGGTCGACTACGCCAGCGCCCTGCGCGAGATCGTCGATCTGTGTATATCGCGAACCCGCGTACTGTACGGAGCCGGTGAGGAAGCCCTGCGCGCGCGGCCCGAAGGCCGTGACGATGCGCCGTATGGTCGCCGCGCCAGCCGCCTGCACCTGCGGCACGCTCGGCAGGCGGTTGCCCGACTTGATTCCGGAGACGACGCTGACGACGCCGCCCGCGTCCGTGGACGTGAGCGTCGAACGCAGCTCGGAGTTGTTGAACGTCCCGGACACGGCGAAGTCCAACCACGGCATCGGCGTCGCCGCCAGCTCGAGCTCCAGGCCGCGACTCACGGCTTTCGGGACATTGAACACGAGACGCGATGAACAGGATCCCGCCGTGACGATGAGCTGGAGGTCTCGGATGTCCATGAGGAACGCGGATGCGTTGAACGACGCCTTGCCATTCATGAACAGCGTCTTCGCGCCGACCTCATAGTTCCACGCCGTCTCGTCCTTCCACGAATCGCGACCGCGGAAGGTGGCGAGGTCCGCCGCCGTGCACAGTGGAACGTTCAACGGATCGTTGATGCCGCCAAGACGGAAGCCCTTGGCTGCCTGCGCATTCAGCGTGAGCTCGTCGCTCGCCCTGAAGCTCGCGATGATGCGTGGCGCAAGGCCGTTCGCCTTGGTGTTTCCGGGCGTGGAGACGACGGTCTTGCCATTGTCGTCGTTCGCGAAGAGGCCATCGAAGAACTGCTCGCGCTTCTCGTCGAAGTGATACCAGCGCAATCCGCCCGTGACGTTGAATCGCGGCACCACCTCGATGGTCGCTTCGCCGAACGCCGCGGACTGCTTGAGATCATAGAAGAGATCGGAGTAGAACAGCTCGTCCTTCGCGGCGCGGAGGCCCTTCGTCGGAATACCCGACGCGGCCTCGAAGCCATTGACCAGCAGGTGCTGGCCATAACCACGCTTGTTCCCGCTGTAGAAACCTCCGATCAACCAGCGAATGCTGCTGCCGGCAACTCCTCCGGCCAGGCGGAGCTCCTGGGTGAAGACGTGCGCCTTCGTCACGTCGTTGAGCGGCGCGTCGAGCGTGTAGACGTTCGCCGGAAGTCCAAGGCTGCCCCCCGTGATGCTCGACGTCAGCGCGCCCGCGTCGCGCACGACGAGGATGTCGCGATATGCGAACGACGTCACCGACGTCACGTTCATGGCCCCGAAGTCGTAGCGGCCGTTGAGATCACCGAAGGTGAACTTGTCGGTGAACGGCTCACCGATCTGCGTGAAGTGGCGACGTTCGCCGAGTGTGACCTTGGGACGCGAGGTGGTATAGGGGTTGGCGAGGATGTTGAACGTATCGATGCGATTCCACCCATTCATCTTCACGTCCTGGTACACGAGCCTCGGCACGATGGTGAGGCCTCTCATCGGGGAGAGATTGACGGCGGCGCGCAGTCCTGTGCGTCGTCCGTCGTTGTCACCGGACTCCACGCGGATACCTGGCTGTACTGCATCCATGTAGCCCGCGAACTGATTGTGGTAGCCGGCGATGCGGAATGCCGCCTTGTCACCGATCGGCAGATTGGCCCCCAGCTTCACGACGCCGCCGCCATGGCCGTCGGAAGCGCTCGCTCCCAACTCACCGAACGTGGTCATCACACCAAGCTCGGGCTGGTTGGTGATGTAGCGTACCGTGCCGGCGAGCGAACCAGCGCCGAACAAAGTGCCTTGCGGGCCGCGCAGCACCTCGACGCGCGAAATGTCGAACAGGTCGAGGTCGGGCGTGAAGAGCGATAGCGAGATCGGTGAGTCGTCGAGATACGCGCCCACCTGTTCCTTCACGCCTGGTTGGTCGCGCGCGATCTGGCCGGACGACGTTCCGCGCATTGCGACCTGGCTCTGGCCGGGCCCGAGATTCTGCACGGTGAAGCCGGCGACATTCGCGGCGATCGTCTCGATGTTGTCCGCACCTCGCTCTCGAAGCACCGTTGCACTCGGCGCCGCGACCGAGAAGGGAACGTCGAACAGTTCCTGCTCGCGGAGAGTCGCCGTAACGACGACAGCCTGCAGTGGAAGCAGCTCGAGATCGAAGTTGACAGTGGCGTCACCGGCGCGTGCATCGACGGCGAAACGAGTGCCGCGCCGATAGCCCACGAGCGAGGCGGTCACGGTGTACAGGTCCGGCGTCAGTCCGGAGATCGCGTAGCTCCCTCCAGTGCCGGTGCTGGAGCTGCGCACGACGCCGGTTGCAGTGCTGGTCGCGCTGACGCGGACCCCTTCGCGTGTGTTTCCCTGAGCGTCCCGGACGACTCCCGATATTCGCGCGCCCTGGGAGTGCGCTTGAACTGGTGCGAGGAACAGTGCACCGGCGAACACGACGCGGACCCAACGTAAACGGCTCGAATGACGCATGGACAGCCTCCTCAGGTGGTGGGAGTATCTGCCTGCTGTCGGCATCGACGTTCATCACTTACGTCTAACGGGCGTGTTTGTCAACGAAAGCTCCTCGCAACGCGCTTGGTTGCTTAGTGCGCACCGAGCGCGACATACTTGCTCCGCCTCTGGATATTCCTCCCCAAATGCACTGGTGCCACGCTCGTGAAACGCATCATCGAAGCTGACGTCTGCATCATCGGCTCCGGCATCAGCGCCGCGATGGTCGCCGACCGACTCGCGCGGACGACGCGCAAGAAGATCGTCGTCGTCGAAGCCGGCGACGAGGCGCCACCGCTCGCCAGCCGCTATGCGCTGCGCGACCGCTACCTGCAATACGGCGAGAGTCCGTGGCCCAACGATCATCTCGACGGCTACGAGATCGACGGACCACTGCAGTCTCGCTCGATGCAGGTCGGCGGACTGGCGATGCATTGGGGTGGCGTGACACCGCGCTGGTCGCCGGAAGATTTCAGGACGAAGTCGCTGTTCGGCGTCGGTACCGATTGGCCGATCTCATACGACGACCTCGATCCATTCTATCAGGAAGCGGAGGAATTGATTGGCGTTGCGGGCGAGCAAGGTCCTGCATCGATGGATCCACGCACCAAGCCATTTCCGATGGCGCCCCTGCCCCTGACATACAACCTCGGCCTGCTGAAAGACTGGGCATCGAGCGCCGGCATCACGATGTGGAGTCAGCCGTCATCGAAAAACTCACGACCATACGATGGCCGAGCGGAGTGTTGTCGCAACGATACGTGCACGCCGATCTGTCCGATCGGTGCGAAGTACTCGCCCGATTTCACCTGGCAGAAGTTGCGGACGACGAATCGCATCACGCTGTATCCGCGCACGCTCGTTCGGCGTCTCGTGCGCGACGCGGGAACGCAACGCATCGCGAGTGCAGAAGCGGTGCAGCGTGGCCGAGGCGCCGGCACGCCGGTGACGTTCCGCGCGAAGCAGTTCGTCGTCGCTGCGGGATACGTGTGGAGCTCGCACCTATTGTTGTTGTCGGGCGTCGCCAATCACTCTGGCACGGTCGGCAAGT
>JAQBPV010000154.1 GCA_028287345.1 Gemmatimonadota bacterium | reverse complement strand
TCTCGGATCTGGGCGGAGAAGACCGCGAGGGGATCGTCCACCGGCTCGACAAGGAGACGTCTGGGCTGCTGCTCGTCGCCAAGACGGACCGCGCGCACCGGCTTCTTGGCGCCGCGATGGCTCGGCGAGAGATCGTGCGCCGTTATGCGGCCATGAGCTGGGGGCACCTCGACGCGGATACCGTTACGGTCGAGAAGCCCATTGCGCGCGATCCGCGAGACCGAAAGCGCATGGCAATCGTCAGTACGGGGCGGGCGGCACGAACGGACTTCGTGCGGCTTGCCCGGTTCGATTCTGCCGACCTGTTGCGCGCGCACCTGCACACCGGACGCACGCACCAGATTCGAGTGCACCTATCGTCCATCGGCCATCCGGTCGTAGGCGACGATACGTACGGCGGAGGCGGTGGACGGAAGCTCGTTTCGCTTCCGAACAAGCGGCATTTTCTGCATGCGGCATGGCTTCGCTTTCGTCATCCCGCCAATGGCGAGACGATCGAGTTGCGAAGCGTATTGCCGCCGGACCTGGTGCAGTCGATCAAGAGCGCAGCAGGACCCGACGTAGTCTTTGGCGACACTGATCCGCTGGAGTACTTTGACTTTTTCAGGGACGACAGCTGACACGCGAGTGGCGACACGGACGTTACTGTTCCGTGTGGCGGACCGTGTGTACGGGTGTGACATCGAGGCCGTCCGGGAGATCATTCCTTATCGGCGCGCCACCCGGCTGCCTGGCGCGCCGAGGTACGTTCAGGGGCTGATCAACCTCCGGGGCACGATCATCACGGTGCTCGACCTTGGCGCGCGACTCGACGCCGAACGTGCGCCGGTGCAGGAGGGCTCGATCATCCTGGCGACGCATGGGACGCGCGTCGTTGGGGTGGCCGTGGACGAGGTGATGGACGTACAGACGATAACGGAAGAACCGATCGGCACGAATGGGGTCGATGCACCCCGCGGTCTCGTGCGCGGACTCGGGCACCTGGACGACGGAGTCGTCGTGCTGGTGAACATTCACGCGCTGGTCACGCAGGTCCTGCTCTAGGGGGGCAACGAGTGAGTCATACAGTTCTCATCTGTGACGACGCGATCTTCATGCGGACGATGGTTGGTGACATCCTCCAGCAGGCCGGGTTCGAGATCGTCGGTGAAGCGGAGACGGGTGTGCAGGCGGTGGAGAAGTACAAGCAGCTTCGTCCCGACCTGGTGACGATGGACATCGTGATGCCCGACATGGGCGGCATCGACGCGGTGCGCGAGATCTGCAAGTTCGATCCGGGCGCCAAGGTGCTGATGTGCAGCGCGATGGGACAGCAGGCGCTGGTGGTCGAGGCGATCCAGGCGGGCGCGAAGGACTTCGTGGTGAAGCCCTTCCAGCCGAGCCGCGTGCTGGAAGCCGTTCAGCGCGTCCTGGGGTGAATACAGCGGGGCGCTCACTTCGTTCGCGCATGGGGCGTTCGGCGCTACGCGCCTCACTTACGGCGCGCTCGGCGCTTTGCGAGCAAAGCGAGCGCCCCTAGCTCTATGGACAGTAGCCAGTACGCCGAGCTCTTTCTCACCGAGAGCCGCGAGCACGTCTCAGCCATCAACCACTCGCTGCTCGAGCTCGAGCGCGGGGCGGGGGGCACTGAGCCCGTCGGGTCCATCTTCCGCTCCGTGCACACGATCAAGGGCATGAGCGCGACGATGGGCTACACGGCCGTCGCCACGCTCTCGCACGAGTTGGAGACGCTGCTCGACGGCGTGCGTCGCGGCGTGCGCATCGTCGATGCGACGTTGATGGAGTTGCTCTTCCAGTCTGCGGACGTACTCGAGAATGCGATCGAGGGCGCGGTGCAGGGCCGAGTCGATGCCCATGACGTGGGACCGATCGTCGCTCGGCTGCGCGCGGAAGGCGTGCGGGGCGAGGAAGTCGCGAGGCGGAGTACGGGCGCCTTTACCGCCGTGGAGGATGCGTGGACGATGTCAGCTCCGCGCGGCGACGGCATGCTCGTGCGCGTGCGACTCGTGCAGGGTACGCCGCTCAAGGCCGTGCGTGCATTCATCGTGGTGCAGACGGCGAAGTCTCTCGGCGAGGTGACGGTGACATCGCCGGCGCTGGATGCGCTGCAGGCCGATGACTTCGATCATGAGTTCGCGCTGCGGCTCGTGACGTCGCGCTCGCTCGCGGACGTGGAAGCTGTGCTGCGCAAGGCGGGCGACGTCGACGACGTGCGGGTGGGGGAGGACGAAGCGCCGCAGGTGGTTCAGCGGCAGACGATAGAGTTCAACGTCGCCGAGCTGGCGGGATTGATGGACGAAGTGCCGGCGTCGGTCGCCGTTCCGACTGCGCAGCCCGGCGTGCGTCAGCAGCGCAGCGTGCGCATCGATCTGCGGCGTCTCGACAACCTGATGAACCTGATCGGCGAGCTCGTGATCACGCGGGGCCGGCTCAACCAGCTCGCCGGCACGAGCGACGATCCCGCACTCGTTGAAGCGGTGGGGCAGACGTCTCGGCTCGTGGCCGATCTGCAGGACGAGATCATGACCAGCCGCATGGTGCCGGTGTGGCAGGTGTTCTACCGCTTTCCGCGCCTCGTGCGCGACGCGGCGCGATCCGTCGAGAAGGAAGTCGTGTTCGCGATCGAGGGTAAGGAAGTGGAGCTCGATCGCTCGATGCTGGAGGAGGTCGGCGATCCGATCGTCCACCTGCTGCGCAACGCCGTGGACCATGGCATCGAGCAGCCGGCAGAACGCGTTGCGAAGGGCAAGCCCGCTGCAGGCCGGCTGACATTGAGTGCGCTGCGCGATCGGTCGGCCGTGGCCATCAGGGTAAGCGACGACGGCCGCGGCATCGATCGCGCGAAGGTGCTGAGCCGGGCGCAGGAGAATGGCCTCATCGACGCAACGAAGACCGAGCTCTCGGACGACGAGCTGGTGAAGCTGATCGCGCGCGCGGGATTCTCCACGGCGGAGAAGGTGACCGATCTCTCCGGCCGCGGCGTCGGCGTCGATGCCGTCTACAACCGTGTGCGCTCGCTCGGCGGGTCGGTGGACATTCGTAGCGTACAGGGCGAAGGCACGACGGTGACACTGCGCCTGCCGCTCACGCTGGCCATCGTGCGGTCGCTGCTGGCGCGCATCGGCGACGAGACGTACGCAGTGCCCATGACGCACGTGAGCGAGACCGTGGAACTTCGTCCGGCAATCGTGCGCTCGTTGCAGGGCCGTGAGGTGCTGATGTTGCGTGACGAGGTGCTGCCGCTGGTGCGACTGCGTCAGATCGTCGAGTTTTCGGGGGAGCCGGCGCGCGGGCGCGAGCAGGTGATCGTGGTCGAGCTGGCCGAGCGCCGTGCCGCGCTGGTGGTGGATGCGCTCATCGGACAGCAGGAGATCGTCGTCAAGCAGTTCGACGGCGTGCAGGATGCTCGCGCGCTGTTCGGCGGGGCAACGATTCTCGGCGACGGGGCTCCGGCGCTGATCTTGGACGTGAGCAGCCTCCTTTAACCGACTTGGATATGGAAGACATTCGCTCGCTGAAGGCGCTGCAGCTCGACGCACTGCGCGAAGTCGCGAACATCGGGGCCGGCCATGCGGCGACTGCGCTGTCGCAGATGATCAACAGCACCATCATGATCAGCGTGCCGACGATCAACGTATCGCGTCTCGAGGAGGTGCCGCCGCAGATCTCCGAACCGGAGGAGCCGGTGGCGGCGGTGCTCATGCACATGATGGGCGACCTCACGGGGCGTACTCTCCTCGTCTTCCCCAAGCCGACAGCCACGCGGCTGGCGGAGCTGATGCTGCGTCGCCCGCCCGGGTCGAGCCCGGAGCTCGGCGAGATGGAGCAGTCCGCGATCAAGGAGGCGGGCAACATCCTCAGCAGCGCGTACATGAATGCGCTCAGTGACTTCATGGGGATGATGCTGCTGCCGTCGCCGCCACAGCTGGCCATCGACATGAGCTCCGCGGTGCTCACCACGGCATACCTGCAGTTCGGCACGGACAAGGACTACGTGTTCTGCGTGGAGAGCGAATTCTTCATGCACGACGTGGGTGAGAAGCTGCGCGGTTTCTTCCTGTTGCTTCCCGATCCTGCGTCGTTGCAGGCGATTCTCCGCGCGGTTCGCGTCGCATAAGGTGCGTGTGCTTCGAGCTGCCGAGTTGGAGTGCCGTCCCGAGCCACAGGCGAGGGGCGACAGATAGATGTCCGCGGCCACCCTCACCTCCGAACGCGATCGCGACGTACTGCGCTCGTTCGCCCGACGCATTGACCCGTCGGACGCGGGAGCGCACAACAATCTCGGCGTCCTGTACTACAACAAGGGACTGTACGAAGAAGCGGTGAACGCGTTCATGCGCGCGCTCGAGCTCGACGCGAAGATGCAGGTTGCCCAGCGCAACCTGGAGATCGCGTACTTCAACACGGGCTACTACGACAAGCGCATCGGTGAGCTCACCGAGCGGCTCCGCGCCAAACCCAATGATCGCGACGCCCGCTGGGAACTTGCTCGCACGCATGCGCTGCTCGGGCAGACGCCAGACGCGGTCGCGGCATTCACGGAGCTGCTCAGCTACTTCCCGACGGACATCGGTGCGCTCGTGCAATTGGCTCTCGCCGAGCGGACGAATGGTGACCTGGACAAGGCACTGGGATATCTCGAGCGTGCGCTGGTGGTAGATCCGTCGAGCTCGATGGTCAACTTCTACATCGGTGAGGTGCTCTACAACCGCGGCGTGAACGAGGGCGCACTGTCCGCACTGCGCCGCGCCGTGGAGCTCAATCCGCAGAATCCCGACGCTGCGTACCTCATGGGCTTCGTGCTCGGCGACATGGGTCTGCACGAGGAGGCGCGCGAGGTGACGCGCCGCGCCATCCAGCTCAATCCGACGCTCTCGCGCGCGCAGACGAACCTCGCGATCGACCAGCGCCGCGTCGAGCGGGTGTCGGAGCCGACGCCGACGCGCGCGACGATGCGCATCACGCAGCAGATGGAAGTGCACGGCGAGGGACAGCTCGCGCAGTTCAACCTCGGTCTCGCCTTCCGGCAGAAGGGCTATTACGGAGAGGCGCTGCGCGAATACGCGAAGGCACTCGACCGCGGTGAGGATCGGCCGCTCGTGCTGCAGGCGATGGCCGAGGTGCACCTGCTGCGCCGCGAGCCGAAGGCTGCGGTAGCGCTGTACGACGAGCTCCTCGCCGCCGCGCCGATCAGCCCCAAGCTCTGGAACGAGCGTGGGGTGGCGCTGCATCAGGACGGCAACTTCGCGGAAGCGGAAGAGAGCTATCGGCACGCCGTGCAGGCGGAGCCGACGTACGCGCTGGCGCACAACAACCTCGGCGTCGCCATCTATCATGGCGGTCACACGGACGCTGCGATCGAAGCATTTCGCGAAGCGTTGCGCTGTCAGCCCACGTTCACGAAAGCGCGGCTGAACCTCGCGCTGCTGCTGAGCAAGGGAAAACGATTCCAGCTCGCGCTCGAAGCGTATCGCAGCGTGCTGCTCGAAGTACCGGAGGATGCCGCGGCGTGGAACGGCATCGGTCTCGTGCTCTCCGAGCTGCGACGGTTCGAGGACGCGCGCAACGCGTTCGCGCGTGCCGTGCAGTCGAATCCTGATTCGGCGGAAGCGCATTACAACCTGAGCTTCACGCTGTCGAACGTCGGCGACTTCGAGGGTGCGCTGCGCGAGACGAAGCGCGCGCTGGAGCTCGATCCGTATTACGTCGCGCAGAAGTTCGAGTTGGCCATCGATCTCGAGTACGAAGATCCCGATCTGTCCATCAAGCCGGATCTTGGCGCCGTCCAGCGCCTGGACGACAGCGTCGCGGACTTTGCGTTCGACTCGGCCGTGCTCGACTCGCTGTTCACCGAGCTGGCGCCGCCGACACCGATGCCTGATTCACGGCTCGAGCCGGCGTCGCAGGACGGACGCGATCCATATGCGATGGCGGCCGACTATCTCGGCATGGGACTCGTCGATCGCGCGGCAGCCGAAGTGAGTCGCGCGCTGTCACGCGGCGCACCGCAGGCGGAAGGTTACACGCTGCTCGGCGACATCTATGCGCGACAGGGACTCCACGGCGAGGCGATCGAGCGGTTCCGCGAGGCGAGGCGCGACATGCCTGAAGCGCTGCGTCCGCAGATTGGTGAAGCGTGGTCACTGCTCGCCATGGGACGAGCACGCGAAGCGCGGCCTATCGCGGAGCAGCTCGTGGAGTCGAACCCGGCTTCGGTGGACACGATGATGCTCGTGGCTGCGGCGCGCGCGAACACCGGCGATCCGGCGGCGGCGCTGGCCGCACTCGATGAAGCGCGCACCCTGGCTCCGCAGCGACCAGACGTACACCAGCAAATCGGTGACATCGCCCGTTCGCTCGGCGACAACGAAGGTGCGATCCTGGCGTATCGTCATGCGCTGGAGCTCGACTCGGAGTTCGCCATCGTACGCTTTCAGCTTGCGCGACTGTTACGGGCGAAAGGCATGGTGCGCGAGGCGGAGCAGGAGCTGGAGCATGCGCTCGACGCCGTGCCGACGTACGCGGAAGCGACGCTCGAGCTGGCTGCGCTACGACGCGCTTCCGGTCATGCCGACGATGCACTGGAGCAGCTCATCGCGCTGCTCGAGCGCGATCCGTATCACTTCGATGCGCTGCTCGCACTTGGGGAAACGCTCTATACACTCGGCCGACAGGGCGACGCGTCGCACGCGTTCCGGCGCATCCTGCGCTTCGATCCCTCACATGTCGGTGCACTGTACTACGACGGCTTGATGCTCAACGAACAGAAGCGCTTCCGCGAGGCGATCGACCGGTGGCGCCGCGTCATCGAGCTCGAGCCTGCGGGCGAGTTCGCGCGCCGAGCACGTCGCGATGCGCGAACGGCGTCGGACCTCCAGGCGATCTTCGCGCGCGCCGGGAGGAGCTGAGCATGGCGATCGAGGGACCACTTCGCGAGCTCGGCATCCACGACGTCTTTCAGCTGCTCGACCTGAGCCGCAAGACTGGTGCGCTGCGCGTGACGTCGGAGCTCAGGAACGACGAGGGCAATGTCCTCTTCGACGGCGGCAAGGTGATTCACGCGAGCATTCGCAGCAACCCGACGTCGATCGAGCGAATCTTGCGACAGGCGGGCAAGATCGGCGACGCCGATCTCGCAGCGGCCGACGACCTCACGAACGGCTCGGGAATGGGCCTCGGCGACCGGCTCGTGATGGCGCGCGTAATCACGCAGCGCGAGCTCGAGCGACAGCTGCGCATGGCGATCGAGAACGTCGTGTTCGAGCTGATGTCGTGGCGCGAAGGATTCTTCTCGTTCGAGGAGCAGTCCGTCTCGAACGTGCAGGTGGATGCTCGCATCCGCATTTCGACCGAGTCGCTGCTCATGGAAGGCGCGCGTCGCATCGACGAGTGGTCGCGAATTGCCGACAAGGTGCCGAGCCTCAGCGTGGTGCCGACGCTTGCGCCGGTGGATGGAGAGCGCGCGTCGGTGCTGGACCTGCTGCCGCACGAGTGGGAAGTGCTGATGATGATCGATGGCGAGCGGGACCTGCGCGGCATCGCCGGCTCGCTGGGCAGCAGCGAATTCGAGATCGCCAAGATCGCGTATGGATTGCTGTCGACCGGCGTCGTGGCGATCCGGCAGGCGGACCGGCCATCGCAGCGCACGCTCAAGGCGATCACCGATTCGCAGACGGCGATGGCCGCGGCGCACGAAGCATTGGCCGGAGGCCGCGTGGAGGACGCACTCTCCAGCGCGCGCGTGGCACTGGCGGCCGATTCGGGGTCCACCGACGCGCGACTCCTCGTGGCGAAGGCGCTGTCGAAACTGTCGCGGTATCCAGAGGCGGTGGACGAGTTGCGTCGCGCGGTACAGGCCGATCCCCTTACACCGGAAGTGCATCTCGACCTGGGCTACGCCGCCATTCGCGTGGGCGACTTCGCGAATGCGCGCGCGAGCTTCGAGCACTTCCTCCGGCTCCTGCCGTCGTCCCATGAAATGGCGCACGTGCGCGCCTCGCTCGACCTGCTGACGCGTCTGCAGCATCTTCTCGAGGCGCGCGCTGATGTCTGAAGACGTCCGACGGATGAGCGACGAGCTCGCACGCGATCCCGGCAGCCGCATCTTCGTGCCGCTCGGCGAAGCGTTGCGACAGCAGGGGCAGCTCGACATGTCGCTCAAGGTGACGCTGCGTGGACTCGAGCGGCATCCGCACCTCGCCGACGCGCACGACCTGCTCGCGCGCATCAGCGTGGATCGCGGCGAGATGGAGCGTGCGTTCGACGAGTGGGACATGGTGTTGCGTCTTTCGCCGGGTCATCTCGGTGCGCTCAAGGGAATGGGGTTCGTCTGCTTCAATCGCGCACGATTCGCTGACGCGGAGCGATATCTCGCGGCGGCTGCAACGCTCGATCCGCGCGACGATCAGGTTGCGAGTGCGCTGCAGCACGTGCGTGCGGCACAGAGGCATGCGACGTCGCCGCAGGCGGCCATCGCCGAGAGCATCGCGAACGACAGCCGGTATCTCTTTCTCGACGTGTTGCCCGACGAGGCGCAGACGGCGCTGCTGCTTGATCCGGCAGGCCTCGTGTTGGCCGGCGCGTACATCGACGCCGACGGCCGTGACGTGGCGCAGGACGTCGGCGCCGAGCTGAGTGGTGTCACCGAAGCAGCGCGTCGCGCGACACGACACCTCGCGATGGGCGATTGGACGTCGATCGTGTTCGAGACGGAAGTGGCCGTGGTCGCGATGGCGCCGTCGTCGCAGGATGGGTTGCTCGTGCTCGCGACCTCGCGCGCGACGCCGCTCGGGCTCGTCCGCCGCCTGCTGGGCCGTTGCGCGGAAAAGGCGCAACGCTGGCTGGGAGAACAGCGCTGATGGCGACGCCCTTCACAGCCATGCTCCAGACGCTCTCGCGCCAACGCGGCGTGACGGCGGCGCTCGTGGTGAGCGAGCAGGATGGCATCGTCATCGATTCGAACATGCACATCGGCCAGGAGGGCGACCGGGTGGCTGCTTTGGCGGCGTCGCTTTACCGGAAGGCGCGACTTTCGGCGCGTGCGGCGGGCATGGGCGCGGTGTCGTTCATGCAACTGGAGGCTCCCAACGGCCGGCTGTGCGCGGCTGGAGCAGGGGAGCTCGTGCTGGTGGTGGTCGCCCAGACGGCGGTGAACGTTGGGCTGGTGCGGGTGGATTTGCTGCGGGCGGCGGTCGAACTTGCCGAGATCGCCAAGGGAGGTCGTGCGCGATGAACACGACGGTCGTCGAATCGTGGATCGAAGGACCACTGCACCAGTTCGTGGACGACGCGGGAGTGGAGCTAGCCCTGCTGTTGCACCCGAGCGGGCAGGTGCTGGCACAGCATGGCTTTGCCCGGTCGGTTGACGTGATGTCAGCGTGCGCGCTCGCAGCGGGCATTCACGCCACGGGTGGCGAGCTTGGGCGGATGGTGGACGACAAGCCGTTCCGGGGGTTGCATCACGTCGGGGCGACTCGGCAAATATTCGTGGCCGAAGCACGGTCGCCGCGCGGTGCGTACATTTTCCTGACAGTATTTGGCACGGAGAGCTCGATCGGTCTGGTTCGCCTCTATTTCGACGAACTCGTCAAAGCGCTCACCGTTGCTGCGCCACCTGAAGGGCCTGCGCCGGCACCGGCGTTGGCCGAGCATTTCGAGCGGGATCTCAACCGCAACCTCGCAGTCCTCTTCGGCCGCGCTTAGGCCGTAACCGCGCTCCCCGCCTGATTCGTGTCGCTCGTCAACTACGCCACGCGCGAAATCACCTGCAAGATCGTCTACTACGGGCCTGGCCGCTCGGGGAAGACGACGAATTTGCATTACATCTACGGCCAGGTGCCGGAGGATCGCAAAGGGAAGATGGTGTCGTTGGCGACTCAGACCGACCGCACACTGTTCTTCGACTTCCTCCCGCTCGACCTCGGCTCCATCTCCGGCTTTACGACGAAGTTCCAGCTCTACACCGTGCCAGGGCAGGTCTACTACCAGACGACCCGCCGCCTGGTGTTGCAGGGCGCGGACGGTGTGGTATTCGTGGCCGACAGCCAGGCGCGCCAACTCGAGGAGAACATCGAAAGTTTCCAGGATCTGCACGCGAATCTCTCCGATCAGGGGATCGATCCGCGCGTGATGCCGCTCGTGGTGCAGTACAACAAGCAGGACCTCCCGAAGGACCTCATCCTTCCCGTGTCCGAGCTGTCGGACGCCATCAACTTCCGCGACGTACCGGAGTTCTCCGCTGACGCGCTTCACGGGCCCGGCGTGTTCGAGACTCTGCGCGGCATCTCGGAGATCGTGCTCCGCCGCCTCAGCACGGGCGGCTCGGCAGCGGCCGCCGCGTCCAGGTAGGGCATGCAGGTCGACCCTCGCGCGCGATTCGACAACTATGTCGTCGGCACGGCCAATCGGCTCGCCGTCGCGGCTGCGCGCAACGTGGCGGAAGCACCGGGCGCCATTTACAACCCACTGTTCATCTACAGCAGCTCGGGGCTCGGCAAGACGCACCTGATCGGCGCCATCGGCAACCACGCGATGCAGCGCAATCCGGACTTGAGCGTGGAGTACGTGGCGCTCGAGGACTTCGTGCAGCAGCTGCACGCAGCCATCGCCGCGGGCGAGATGGATCGCTTCAAGCAGCGCTACGGTCGCGTAGACGTCCTGCTCGTGGACGACATGCAATTCCTGACCGGCCGCCGCGAGACGCAGAGTGAGCTGCTGCGACTGCTCAACTCACTGCAGGGCAGCGGGCGGCAGATCATCATGACGAGCGATCGTCCGCCAGCGGAGATCGCCGACGTCGACGAGCGGTTGATCAGCCGGTTGAGCGGTGGCCTCATCGTCGACATCGGCGCGCCGGACTTCGAGACGCGCGTGGCGATTCTCCGCGAGAAGTGCGATGAGCGGAAGATTTCGTTCGCGCCCGGCGTGCTCGAGGAGCTCGCGCGCGTGGAGTTCGCGAACGTGCGCGAGCTGCAGGGCGCGATGAATCGCCTGAACGCACACCAGTCGGTGGACGGCACGCTCTCGCCGGCTCAGGTGCGAACGATCGTGGGGCTGCCCGAGCCGGCGCCGCCACCGGCGCGCAGCTCGGTGGCGACGGACGAGTTCTTCAGCTTCCTCACGGACATCTCGAGCGCCGTTGCGGCGCAGATCGAGCCATGGAAGGTGCGTATCGGCGAGGCCATCGCGTACTGGGGCGGCGAGGGTTATCGCACGACGGTGCTCGACCGGTTGATGGCCGAGGCGACCGCGCCCGAGAACTACGAGCAGTTGCTGCGCAGCTATGGTCAGTCGGTGGAACAGTTGCGCGAGTTGGAGCGACAGGTCACGACCGTCGATCCCGGACTCGGCGGCGACGAACGCTTCCGCGATCCGGAGCGGCTCAATGAGGTGATGGCGTTCGTCGAGAACGCGCTCGCCGGTGCCGTGCCGCCGGGTGGTCCGCAGCCGGCATTCGCACGCGGTGCATTCCAGGAGAGCAGCTCGAACCAGATGGCCGTTCGCGCCGCCGACGCGGTGATCGCGGAGCCGGGGCATCGCTACAATCCGCTCTTTCTCGTGGGGCCGAGCGGTGTGGGCAAGACGCATCTGCTCAATGCGATCGGCAACGAGCTCGCCTCGCGTCTCGATCCGCCAGCGCGCGTGGCATGCGTGGGCGCGCAGCTCTTCATCGACGAGTTGATCGCCGCCTTGCAGGAAGGCACGATCGAGCGGTTCCGCGCGCGCTATCGCGCCGCCGATGCGCTGCTCATCGACGACGTGCAATTCGTCGCATCGAAGGAGCGGACGCAGGAAGAGCTCTTCCATGTCTTCAACCACTTCCACGCCGCAGGCAAGCAGCTCGTGTTCGCGAGCGACATGCCGCCCAAGGCGATCGATGGCCTGGAGGAGCGCCTCCGCTCGCGCTTCGAGGGCGGCCTCGTCGCGGAAGTGAGCCTGCCAGACCGCGCGCTGCGTGAGAAGCTGTACCTGCGCTTCCTGTCGGACGCCAAGCTCGCCACGCCCGCCGATCTGATTGCGTACCTCGCCGACCGTCCGGCGACGAGTGTGCGCGAGATCATGGGCACGGTGCAGCGACTGCGAGCGGGAGTGGAAGTCTCCGGCGGCACGCTCACGCTTGGCGTTGGCCGTCAGGTGCTCGAGCCATCGGGGATGACGCCGACCACGGCGCCGCTGAGCGTGCGGCAGGCGGCCGACAGCTTCTTCCTCGACGACGAGAAGATCGTGTGGGAGTGGCCGGACGTTGCGGGCCGGCTCGTCGAGGAGCTGCGCTGATGGCGATCAAGGGCAGTCTCAAGGAAGCCAGCCTCCCGGACGTGCTGCAGCTGCTGTCGATGGGCAAGAAGACCGGATGTCTCGCCGTCACGCACCGCAACAACTTCGGCTACATCTATTTCGACAAGGGCCTCATCTCGTACGCGTCGATCGTCAATCG
>JAQBPV010000151.1 GCA_028287345.1 Gemmatimonadota bacterium | reverse complement strand
TTGCAGCGTTCGACATCCTCCTCGCACGCCATAGTGGTCAGGGCGACATCGTCGTCGGCTCACCGATCGCGGGTCGCGCGAGCGAAGGCACCGAAGGCATCATCGGCTACTTCGCGAACACGCTCGTACTCCGCACACAGCTCGACGACGACCCGACGTTCCTCGAGCTCCTCGCGCGTGTGCGCGAAGTAGCACTCGGCGCATTCGAGCACCAGGACGTGCCGTACGAGAAGCTCGTGCTCGAGATCCAACGCGATCGCGCGATGGGTTCGGGCAGCGCGCCGTTGTTCCAGACGATGTTCACGCTACAGGACGCCGAGCTGCGCACGATGCAGCTACCCGGACTGACAGTCGAGCCGTTCGGCAGCGCGCGCGGAGCCACGAAGTTCGATCTCTCGCTGTTCATGCACGAACAGGCGGGCGGTCTGCGCGCTGCGTTCGAGTTCCGCACCGACCTGTTCGACGCCTCAACGATCGACCGCATGCTCGCGCAGCTGGAGGTGTTGCTCGAGTCAGTCGTCGCTGCGCCGCAGGCGCGCGTGTCGACACTGGCGCTGTTGCCGGCCACCGAGCGCGTCACGCTCGGCGAGTGGAGCTTGGGCGGAACGCAGCCGCTCGAGGCAGTGACACTCTACGAGCAGATGGCGCTTCAAGCGGCGCGCACGCCGGACGCCATCGCTGTCGAGTCGGAAGACGCCAAGCTGACCTTTCGCGAGCTGTACGAACGCGCGACCGTGCTCTCGCGCTACCTCGTGAGCAAGGGCGTCGGGCCCGACGTCGGCGTCGGCATCCGCATCGAACGGTCGGTGGAGCTCGTCGTCGCGATGCTCGGCGTGCTGAGGGCGGGCGGCTACTACCTGCCACTCGATCCCGAGTATCCGCAGGACCGCCTCGCATTCATGCTCGAGGATGCGGCGGTTCCGATCGTGCTCACGGAAAGCAAGTCCGCAGGGATGTCGCCCCGAGCGGAGCAAGGGGCCTGCTTGTTCGTTTCCATCGACACCGAATGGGATTCGGTGATCGCCGCAGCACCGGACAATGGAGCAAAGCCGCATAAGCCCACCGGCGACAATCTCGCGTACGTCATCTACACCTCCGGCTCGACGGGCAAGCCGAAGGGCGTGATGATCCCGCACACCGCGGTGGTCAACTACCTGACGTGGATGCGCGCCGAGTTCCCGCTCGACACGCGCGACGCGGTGCTGCAGAAGGCGCCGGCGAGCTTCGACGCATGCATCTGGGAGTTCTTCCTCCCACTCGTCAGCGGCGCGCGACTCGTGCTCGCACGGCCCGGCGGACATCAGGATCCAGCCTACCTGCTCGAAGCGCTGACGAAGCACGACATCACACTGCTCCAGCTCGTGCCGTCTCAGTTGCAGATGATGCTCGAGACGCCTGGCGCCGACGGACCACACGGACTGCCGCGTCTGCGCCGCCTCTTCCTCGGCGGAGAGGCATTGCCGAGCGAGCTGCTCACGCGACTCGCCGCAGTGTGTCCGACGCTGCCGGTGACGAACCTCTACGGTCCCACCGAAGCCACCGTCTACGCATCGCATTGGAGCATCGATCTGCGCGAGTGGCGCGGCGGCGCGGTGCCAATTGGCAAACCGATCACCGGCGCGACGATCCATCTCGTCGACGCGCTGCGGCAACCCGTGCCCATCGGTGTGCCCGGTGAGCTGTGCATCGGCGGCGTCGGTCTCGCGCGCGGCTACCTCAATCGTCCCGAGCTCACCGAGGAGAAGTTCGTCCACGATCCCTTCTCGGCGCGGCCTGATGCGATGCTCTACCGTACCGGCGATCGTGCACGCTATCGCGCCGACGGCACGCTCGAATACCTCGGCCGCATCGACACGCAGATCAAGCTGCGCGGGTTCCGCGTCGAGCTGGGTGAGATCGAGAGCGCGCTCACCAACATCGGCGGAGTGCAGTCTTCGGTCGTGATCGTGCGCGAAGATACGCCGGGCGATCAGCGGCTCGTGGCGTACGTCATTGCCGCGCCAGGCGCAGAGCAGCACACACCGGCGTCGCTAAGGCAGCAACTCAAGACGTCGCTGCCCGATTTCATGGTGCCCACCGCGTTCGTGTGGCTGAACGAGTGGCCGATGAACGCGAACGGCAAGTTGGATCGCAAGCGACTGCCGGCGCCCGCGGACACCGATACCGCCATTGCCGAGCGTGTCGCGCCGCGCACGCCGACCGAGCATGCGGTCGCCGCGATCTGGCAGGAGATTCTTCATCGCGACGTCGGCGTCGAGGACGACTTCTTCGAGCTCGGCGGCCATTCGCTGCTCGCGCTTCGCACACTGGCGCGCATCGCCGACCAGTTCGGGCCGCGCATCCCGCTGCGCGCGCTGTTCGATGCGCCGACCATCGCGAAACTCTCGGTGCTCATCGAGAGCGCAGGCGGTAAGTCCGGCCAGGGCATGGCGCGCATCGCCCGCTCGCCGCAGGACGTCTTTCCGCTCACGCCCGCGCAGGAACTGCTCTGGCTCGTGCAGCGCACGGCGCCCGACATCGGCGCCTACAACGTTGCCGACCAGTGGCGAGTGCGCGGTGCGCTTGACGCTCTCGCGCTCTCCGGGGCACTCAGCTCCCTCGTGCAGCGTCACGCTGCGTTGCGCTCGACCGTCGAATCGCGCGGTGACACGTTCGTGCAGACGGCGCGCGCGCCACGGCCGGTTCATCTCGAGCGCCACGACCTCTCGGTGCTCGATGAAACGACGCGTGCCGCCAAGGCGCATCGTCTCGCGCGCGAGCTCGCGGGAAAGCCGTTCGACCTCGGCAGCGATCAGCTGCTGCGCGCGATGCTCGTGACCCTCGCGCCCGATGATCATCTGCTCGTGACCGTCACGCACCATATTGCGGCAGACGGTTGGGCGCGCGGTATCATGTTGCGCGATCTGTCGACGGCGTACGAGACGATCCTTCGCGGCGACTCTCCGAACGTCGCTGAGCCGGCGCTTCGCTTCGGCGACTTCGCACTGTGGCAGAGTGGGCAACTCACCAGCGGAGGATTCGCGGCGCAGGTGCAGCGGTGGGCCGAGATGCTCGACGGTGCGTCGCTGACGGTCGACCTTCCGCTCGATCGCCCGCGTCCCGATACGCCTCGTTTCGCGGGCGCCAAGAAGACGGTTCTTCTTTCAAAGGCCCTTCTCGACCGGCTCAACGAGCTCGCGGCCACGCACGACACCACCCTGTACATGGTCTTGCTCGCGGCGTTCCATACGCTGCTGCATCGCATCGCGGTGCAGGACGACGTGATGGTGCAGACCACCACTGCCGGCCGTCCGCGCGCTGAGCTGGAGGACATCGTCGGTTACTTCGCGTCGACGTTGCCGGTGCGTGTGCGCTTCGATCGCGAGACGACCTTCGCCGACGCACTGCGCGCGGTGCGCGAAGCGACACTCACAGGAACCGAGAACGCTGATGTCCCGTTTGCCGAGCTGGCCTCCGAGCTGACGACGCGTGGCGTCGTCACCGCGGGAACGGGCTCGCAGGTCATGTTCGTCATGCAGAACAACGAGGGCGCAGCGCTCAAGCTGGGCGACGCGACACTCGAGGCGCGCGGTGTGGATGCCGGCATTGCGAAGATGGATCTCTCGCTGTCGATGGGAGAACAGCGGAACGGCCTCCGCATGGCGCTCGAGTATCGCACCGACCTGTTCGACGTACAGACCGCGGAGCGCATCATCTCCGAGCTGACACTGTTGCTCGAAGGCGTTGCCGCCAATCCCAACCGGCGAGCGTCCGAGTACGAGATCATAACGGCCGACGAGCGTCGGCAGCTCATCGAGCGCAGCAGCATTCGTGCATGGCCGCTGCTCAATGGTAAGGAGACTCTGCCGGCGTCCATCGCGGCGATCGCCGTCGCCCAACCGACGATGCCGGCCTTCGAAGAGGAAGGATCGGGGCGTACGGTGACGTTCGGGGAAGTTGCCGAGCGTTCGGCGCGCATTGCGGCAGCGCTGAGTGAGCGCGGCATCGGTCGCGGCGACATCGTCGCGCTGCATGGGCATGGCACGATCGAGATCTTCACGGCGCTGTTCGGTGTGCTCGCGGCCGGCGCCGCATATTTGCCACTCGATCCCGAAGCGCCAGCGTCGCGACTGGAATATCTCATCACTGACTCACGCGCGAAGCTCGTGATCGTCGATGCGGCGAAGATCGACGAGCTCCGCTCGCAGCTAGCCGGCAGCGTTGCAGCGGAAGTGAACCTGCTCGACGTCCGCGAACTGCTCGAGGCAAAGCCCGCGAATATCGACGTCAACGCGTTGGCCAACGGAGCGCGGCCGGACGATCTCGCGTACGTGATGTACACGTCGGGCTCGACGGGCCGTCCGAAGGGTGTGGAGATCGAGCATCGCAATCTCGCCAACCACGAGGCGTGGATTCAGGGGAGCTTCCCCGTCGGACCGGGCGACCTCGTGTTCGCGGTGAGCGCGTTGAGCTTCGACCCGTCGGTCACGGAGTTGTTCGCGACGCTCGCGGCAGGCGCATGCCTGTTGCTCGCGCGCCCCGACATGCGTCGCGATCCGCGCTATGTGCTCGACGTGCTGCGTCGGCGGGAGGTCGCGACGCTCGAGAGTGTGCCATCGATTCTCCGTCTGCTCGTCGATTCGGCAGCCGAGCCGGTGACGTACCTGCGCCACCTGTTCGTGGGTGGCGAGGCGATGCCGCCCGATCTTCCCCGCGCCGTGAAGCGCGCGTTCCCGAATACGCTCCTGCACAACGGTTACGGGCCCACCGAGGCGACGATCGATTCCTGCTGGTTCACGCTCGCGCCACACACCTTCGATCAGGTCGAAGCGCGCGGTGTCGTGCCCATCGGCAAGGCGATCGGTGGGTCGCGCTCGTATGTCGTCGAGCCGAGTGGTGCGCTGGCGCCACTGGGTGTGCCAGGCGAGTTGTGGGTCGGTGGCGCCGGCGTCGCACGCGGATACCTCGACAGGCCTGAGCTCACGGCGGAGAAGTTTCTTCCCGATCCGTTCGCCGAAGGTCGCGTGTATCGCACGGGCGACCGCGTCCGCTGGAACTCCGACGGAGATCTCGACTTCCTCGGCCGTCTCGACGACCAAGTGAAGATCGGCGGCGTGCGCATCGAGCCGGGTGAGGTCGAGGGAGTGCTCGCGACGCAGTCCAATGTCCGCGAAGTGTGCGTGATCACGCGTGGCGACGGCGCGAACAAGCAACTCGTTGCGTACGTGTCCGGCGACGGTGTGACGACCCCAACGCTAAGAGCCTTCGCGCGCACGGCCCTGCCGCCGGCGATGGTGCCGGCGGCGTTCGTGGTGCTCGATCGTCTGCCGCGCAACGCAGCGGGGAAGGTGGATCGTCCAGCGTTGCCGCTGCCGGACACGACGTCGTTCGATCGCGCCGAGTTCGTGGCTCCTCGCACGACGACCGAGGTCGCCCTCGCGAAGATCTGGAGCGACGTGTTGCATCACGAGCGCGTGGGCGCCGACGACAGCTTCTTCGATCTGGGCGGCAATTCACTCGGCGCGATGCGGATCGTCGCGCGCATGCAGGAGGCGGGCATCGGCGTGCCGCTTCACGCCATCTTCGAGCGAGGCACCGTGGCGAAGATCGCCGCGCTCGCCGACGAGCTGCGTGCCATGCCGACCGTCGAGAGTGGGATAACGCGCGTCGCACGCGGCGCCTATCGTCGCGAGAGGGTCGAATGATGTCGCAGGAGGAGACCTTCGTCTTTCCGGCGTCGTTCGCGCAGCAGCGATTGTGGCTGCTCGACCAGATCGAGCCCGGACGGCCGACGTACAATGTTCCGCTCAACTTTCGCCTTCGCGGTCCACTGAATGCGGACGCCCTGCGGGGAGCGTTCACGTACCTCGTGGAGCGACACGAAGTCCTGCGAACCACCTTCGACGAGCGCGATGGCGCGCCGGTGCAAATCGTCAACGCACCGGAGGAGTTTCCGCTCGTCGTCGTCGATCTTCGCGGCCTGTGCGGTGACGAACAAGAGGAGAGACTCGCCCGACTCGTCGACGACGAGGGCAATCGCCCATTCGACCTTCGCACCGGCCCAGTGCTCCGCGCGACGCTGGTGCAGCTCGGCGAGGATTCCCATGCGCTGCTGATCACTGCGCATCACATCGCGGCCGACGGCTGGTCATTCGGCATTCTGCAGCGCGAGCTCGTCGCGGCGTATACGTCGATCGCTCTCGGTGCGAAGCCATCGCTGCCCGAGCTGCCGATTCAGTACGCCGACTTTTCGCTCTGGCAACGCGAGCAATTCGGCGGCGATGGCATCGACGCGCCGCTGGAGTACTGGAAGCGGCAGCTTGCGTCTCCACTCCCCACACTGGATCTCCCCACACACAGCGCTCGCGATCCCGACCGGGCACGTGCCGCGCGGCAAACGCCGGTTCGCGTGGGAGAAGCGGAGAGCAAGGCCGTAGCTGCTCTCGGGCGCGAAGCACAGGTGACGCCGTTCGTCGTGCTGCTGGCGGCCTTCCAGGTGCTGTTGCGGCGCTACACGGGGTCCGAGGATGTGATCGTCGGATCGCCGATTGCCGGTCGTCCGCGGGTCGAGACCGAAGGGCTGATCGGCTTTTTCGTCAATACGCTCGTGCTGCGCGTGCACGCGGGTGGAGCACCGACCTTCCGGCAGTTCGTCACTCGCGTGCGCGACACCGTCATCGATGCGATGGCGCACCAGGACGTCCCGTTCCAACGGATCGTCGAAGCGGTACAACCCAAGCGTGACCGTGCTCGCAATCCCCTCTTCGACGCGCTGTTCTCGCTGCAGGATGCCGGCACGGGTGGTGACTTCGCGCTGCCCGGCGTCACGGCGACCAAGCTCCGGGGCTCGCGCGACACCGCCAAGTTCGACATCCAGCTCATTCTCAGTGACACCCGCGCAGGGTATCGCGGCGCGCTGGAATACGATGCGGATCTCTTCGCAGCGGACACCATGCAGCGATTCGCCGCGCACTTTGCGCAGCTCGTTGCGTCGGCGGTAGCGAATCCGGACCAGTCCATCGACCGGCTTTCGCTGATGGACGATGCCGAGCGCACGGAGACGTTGGCGCGCGGCGTGGGTCGCGTCGTTGCGCGCGACGCCACCGCCTCCGTCGTGTCGATGGTGCGTGCACAGATGCTCGCGACACCGGAGGCCATCGCCATCGAACATGGCGGTGCCCGCGTGAGCTATCGAGAGCTCGACGAGCGCGCGACTGCCATCACGCGGTGGATCCAGGCCAACGGTGTCTCACATGGAGATCGCGTCGCGATCTGCGCCGAAAGAACCATCGACGTGGTGAGCGCGGTGCTCGGGGTGCTCGCGGCGGGCGCAGCCTATGTGCCCATCGACCCCGCGTATCCCAGTGCACGCGCCGCGTACATGCTCGAGCAGTCGCGCGCGCGGGTGCTGCTCGCGAGCCGCGCCGGCGCACGGCGTTTGCCCCCTCACGTGAAGACGCTCCTGTTCGAGGACAAGCCGATCGTCGCATCGCGGAACGCGGTCGCGGCGAACGCTGCGATCGCGCCGGCCGACCTCGCGTACGTCCTCTATACCTCGGGCTCCACAGGAGTGCCGAAGGGCGTCGCGATGGGACATGGCGCGATGGTCAACCTGATGGAGTGGCAACGCACGACGTCCGCGGCCGCAGTGGGAACGCGGACGCTGCAATTTGCGTCGCTCAGCTTCGACGTATCATTTCAGGAGCTCTTCAGCACGTGGACCACGGGCGGCACGCTCGTGCTCGTGGACGAAGACACTCGTCGCGATCCGGGCGAGTTGGTGCGGCTGATCGCGGCGAAGAAGGTGGAGCGCGTGTTCCTGCCGTTCATCGCGCTCGAAAACCTCGCGGAAGCGGCGGCGAATCTCGACGCCCCGCTGGCGCTCCGCGAGATCATCACCGCCGGCGAGCAACTGCGCATCACTCCGGCGATTCGCGCCCTCGCGCATCGGTCCGAAGGCTGTGAGCTCGTGAACCAGTACGGCCCCACGGAGACGCACGTCGTCACAGCGCTGGCACTCCGCGGTGATCCCGACGCATGGCCGGCACTGCCATCCATCGGCCACCCCATTGACAACGTATCCGCGCACGTTCTCGACGCCCTGGGCGAGCCGGTTACTGACGGCTTGCCCGGCGAGCTGTATCTCGGCGGAATGGCGCTCGCGGAGGGCTACCTCGATGACCCGACGCGCACGGCCGAGCGCTTCGTCGCGGCGCCGGTTGGTGCGCGTGAGAAGCGCCTGTATCGTACCGGCGACCTCGCCCGCATTCGAGCCGATGGCGAGATCGAATACCTCGGCCGCGCCGACGACCAGGTCAAGATCCGTGGATTTCGCGTCGAGCTCGGAGAGGTCGAGCGCGTGCTCTCCGACTCGCCGCTCGTCACGGCCTGCGCGGTGAAGCTTTCGGGCGAAAGCGCGGCCGAGAAACGGCTGGTCGCCTACTACACCCTTCGCGCCGGGAGCGACACCGCATCGGCCGCCGCTGAGCTCCGCGAATGGTGCCGCGACCGGCTGCCCGAGTACATGGTTCCGTCGGCGTACGTCGCCATGGATGTCCTCCCGAAGACGCCAAGCGGGAAACTCGATCGCCGCGCGCTGCCCGAGCCGGAATGGGACGCCGTGAGCAGCGCGCGGTCGCACCGCGCGCCGCGCTCCAACATCGAGCACGAGCTCGTCCAGATCTGGGAGCGGTTACTCCCGGGAAAGCGCATCGGGATCTACGACGACTTCTTCGAGAGCGGTGGCCATTCCCTGCTCGCGGTGCAGATGCTGTCCGAGGTCGCCAAAGTGCGAGGGTATCGCGTACCGCTTGCGTGGCTGTTCGAGGCATCGACGGTGGAGCTGCTGGCCGCGCGGTTGAGCGCCGAGTTGATGTCAGTGAAGGAGCCGCCGATTCTCGCGCTCCGTGCCGAGGGCGCTGGCCCTCCGGTCGCCTTCGTGCATGGCGACGTGCGCGGAGGAGGGTGGTACTGTCGCCGTCTCGCCGATCTTGCCGCACCGGAGTCGCCGTTCTACCTCATGCCCACCATCGGCATCGACGACGAGCTGTTGCCGTGGACCATCGAGGCGATCGCCGCGATCCACGTGGCCGAACTGCGAAAGCAGCAGCCACAGGGTCCATATCGCGTCGCGGGATTCTGCATCGGAGGCACCATCGCCTTCGAGATGGCGCGCCAACTCGTCGCCGCCGGACAGCGCGTCGATCGACTCGTCATCGTGGACAGCACGGCGCTCAACATGCGCATTCGCGCCGTGCGACCGCTCGTCCGTCTTGTGCCGGGCTCGGACGACAATGAGCGACTGACGCGTCGCGCAATCGTCATGTCGAGGCTCCGCTGGTACGAGACACGCGTCCGGCAGGTCAGTCGGCAGCCGCTCGCGCAACAGCTGTCGTGGGCGCGGACCAACATTGCACGTCGCCTTCGCCGCTTCGCCTCGAGGGATGGTGCCGCGCGGCAGCCGGCGGCCACCGCGGGAAGGATCGCGCTGGACGCGCAGTCGAGCGAGCTCGCGACGGCACTGCGCACGTCGATTGCCGCGGGGCCCGGCGCGGGTGTGCTGCTCATGCACTCACGCGCGGCCTCGGTGTACTTCCCGTCGCGCTACGCCGGCACGATCGACCTTATCTGGGCCGATGACCGTCCCGGTGTGCGTCGTCGCGATTCGACGTTTGGGTGGGGCAGATATGCCGACGACGTGCGGCTGCACCTGATCGAATCGACGCACATGGGGCTCGTCACCAACGATCTGCCATTGCTCGCCGAAGCGCTCAAGGCCGTGCTCGAACGCAGCGACGCGTAGTCGGCACATGATCGCCGCCCCGAACGAATCCGCCGCACTCGGCGCATGGTGCGCCCCGCCGCCTCCATCACTTGGTGATGGCGACGTACATGTCTGGCGCATTCCGCTCGCATCGCTCGGTGAAGGCGACGATCGGTATGACGCACTCTGGCCGCTGCTCTCACACGTGGAACAGGCGCGCGCCCGGCGCTTTCACTTCGAGCGCGATCGTCGCGCGTTCGTCATCTCACACGGGATGACGAGGCGCATCATCGCGGATTATCAGCAGGTTCCCGCCGGCCAGCTGGTGTTCGTCGACGGAGAATTCGGAAAGCCATCGCTTGTCGGCGTAACCGGTGCGAGCGCTCTTGCGTTCAACCTCTCTCATTCCGGCGGCATCGCGCTCCTCGCCGTCTCACGCGGACGACAGGTCGGTGTCGACGTCGAACAATGGAAGGCCGAGATAGAACACCTGGAGCTCGCCGACCACTTCTTCTCGAAGTCGGAGTGCGAGGCACTCCGTGCGCTCGCGGGATCACCACCGGATCTGGTGGCGGGCTTTTTCGCCGCCTGGTCTCGCAAGGAGGCGTACCTCAAGGCGAGCGGCCACGGCATCACGCGCGGGCTGCATCACTTCGACGTCACGCTCGCACCCGGCGAGGACGCGACCGTAATTGCCGACCGAATGGATCCGTCATCGTCGTCCCGCTGGATGATGCGGGCAATCTCCGCAGCCGCCGACTATTCCGCGGCGCTCGTCGTCGCCGAGCCGGTGCGCTCTATCCTGCTCTTCGACGCCGACGTGCAGCCATGACAGAAGAGCGGCGGCCGACTGTCACCGTCGTCATCGCCACGACCTGCGAAGCACGCCGCGCCGACGCAATCCGGCGCGCGGTCCGCAGTGTCGAGACGCAGGCTGGAGTCGATGTCGAGCTCGTCCTCGTGGTCAATGGGAACCGTTTTGACCAGGCACTCGCGAATGAACTGCAGGACCATCCGCAGATCGCACTGCACTATCGCGAGGAGCCGAGCTATCCGGCCGCCGTGAGTCATGGACGCAGTCTCGTCACGACGGAGTTCTTCGCCTTTCTCGACGACGACGACGAGTTTCTTCCGGGCGCGCTGCTCACGCGCGTCACGCCGATGCTCGCGGACCCTTCCGTCGATTTCGTGGCCACGAACGGCTATCGGCACTGCGACGGACGCGAGACCATCGCGTATCAGGCGAGCCCGAGGATCGAACAGGAGCCGCTGGCGGAACTGCTGCGAGCCAACTGGATGACGCCGTGTGGCCACATGTTCCGTGCGTCCACGGCGACGCAGGAGTATTTCGACAAGCCGACCAAGTACTTCGAGTGGACGATCATCGCCTTTCGGATGGCGATGAAGTTGAAGCTCAGGTTTCTCGACGTGCCGACATACCGAAAGCACGACACGCCGGATTCGCTCTTCAAGTCCGTGGGCACGGCCGAAGGGTCCGTCGTTGCGATCGAGACGATGATGGCGCTGCATCCCTCACCGTCACTGCGCGACCGGATGATCGAAATTCGAACGACCGCGCTGCACGCCGCGTCGGACACGAACAGGCGATTGGGCAACTACCGGCGCGCTTGGGACTTTCACCTGAAATCCCTGCGCTCGCGGTACGGATGGAGACACCTGCTGTATACGCGACGGCTCCTGTTGTCGCGCCGCCGTGAAACATGACTGATCTCACCATGAGTGCGTGCCGACCATGAATGCCAAGCCGGATCTGCAGGAGCAGGAGGGATACTATACACAGCGGTGGAATGCCTTCGAGTTCGCGAACCAACTCGAGCTCCGCCGCATCTCCTCCGTGCTGAATGTCATGGCGCGAGTCGGCTATGATAGCACGCCCTCGATCTGCGATCTCGGGTGTGGCGCGGGTTGGTCGACCAACATACTCGGCACGTTCGGCAAGACGACGGGTGTGGATCTCTCGGACACGGCGCACGCCGCGCTGAAGTATCCGCACTGTCAATTCATCTCGGCGAACATCCTCGAGTGGGATGGGCCGGAGGAGCGGTTCGACTTCGTCGTGAGCCTCGAGGTGATCGAGCACATCGAGCGGCCCTTGCAGTCGCGCTACCTCGAGGTCGCCCACCGTCTGCTCAAGCCGGGCGGACACCTGATCATCACGACGCCGAACGCGACGACGATGCGCGCCTTTCCCAAGGGTGGACGCGAGTGGAGCAATCAGCCGTTGGAAGAGTGGCTCACGGCTGGCGAGCTCCGCGCGTTGCTCGCACCGAATTTTCGCATCAGGTCGGTGGAATCGATCATTCCGGGGATGGGTGTGCGCGGAAGCTACCGGCTCGTCAATTCGGCGAAGCTTCAAACTCTGCTAGACCGGGTTGGACTCGGCACTGCGTGGACGAGCTCGCGTCTTCGGGGAATGTATGGGTTGCATCTCGTCGCCCATGCCCAGAAGCCGGCTCGACGTTGATTGCAGCGATGGTGCGCCAGCGCACTGCAGAAACGATTCGTGGCTGTTATCGTCTAACAGGCGGGGCTCGCACTGGGCGGAACGGGTTTTGAGTACAAGCGTACCTATGGGGCACAGTTCAGTGAGGTTCACATGCTAATTCGCGCTTTGCTTCTCGGGGGCCTTGCCGTCGCCGGGAGTTGCGGCAGTTCCTCCGAGCCGACGATCTCGACGCATGTCACGCCCGATACGACCACGACGCCGTTCGTGCCGCCGGTCACACCCGCTGCCAAGGGCTGGGTCAAGGGCGCAGTGTCGGGCGCAGGGCTGACGAATCCATATCAGGTCTTCGTTCCGCTCAACTACGATGCGTCGCGGAAATGGCCCGTCATCCTCTTTCTGCACAGCAGCACGGAAAAAGGATTGGACAACGTGCTGCAGACGACGGTGGGTCTTGGTCCCGTCATCAAGGCGCAGGAGAGTACGTTCCCCGCCATCGCGGTCTTCCCGCAGGTCGGCAAGAACGAATCGGAGCGTGGCGGCTACCTTCGCGTCGGCATGGCGGCGCTGGACTCCGTGCTGAAGGTCTACAACGGCGATCCGACGCGCATCTACCTCACGGGTATTTCCGCCGGCGGAGTATATGCGTTTGAGATGCTGCATCTGAATAAGACGCGCTTCGCCGCATTCATGCCCATGGCGGCGGACATCTGTCCGGTGTGCATCACGGGGAACTCGAACTCCACGCAGGCAGATGCCGCGCTGGTCATCGCCAAGGAAATGCCGACGATGGCTTACTGGCAGTTCCAGGGCTCAATCGACTGCTGCATTCCCGTCCAGGAAGCGCGGGATATCACCAACGCATGGAAAACGGTGAACCCCGCCGTGAAGTACACGGAATACGCGGGCGTCGGACACGGTCAGACGCATGAACACGCGTACATCGAGCCGACGATCTTCACCTGGCTATTCGCGCAGCACCGCTGACCTCGTAGATCTACTTCGCCGCTGGGCCCCCGAGGCGCCCAAGCTCGGCCACCGCGCCCTGCTGTTCCGTCCACGCCTTGGGACACTTGTCCCGCGCGTTCTCGAAGCGCTTCTTCGCCGCGGGAATCTGCTTTTTCAAGAGCAGAAACTCCCCGATATAGAACGACGCCGCACACCGCTGATCCGACTGCACCTTCGATTTCGTCGTGACAGCTGACGCATCGAGCTCCTCTGCCGTCATCTTCCCGAGATAGTACCTCGCCACCGGCGCCGGCCACGTCACCGTGTCCGTACGCGCGAGCTTCGCCACGAACCCCTTCGCGTCGTCCTGACCCAGCCGCTGCTTGGCAAGGTGCCACCAGATCACGACGTACGCGTTCGTCGAATCGTAGCTGCCACCCTTCTCCAGATCCGCGGCAGCCTCCGCGAACTTGCCCTGAAAGAACTGGCTGCGTCCGCGATTCTTTAGCGCCGTCGCATTGTCCGGCCGCAGCTTGATCGCTTCGTCGAAGTCCTGCACCGACTTCACGAAGTCGCCCTTCGACTGATGCGCCAACCCTCGGCTGTTGAACGCGCTCGCCATGTCCGGCTTCAGCTTCAACGCCTGATCGAAGTCCCGGATCGCGCTGTCGTAGTCGCCCTTCTGCGCGAACGTCACGCCGCGGTTCTTGTACGCGCTGGCGAAGTCCGGCTTGAGCCGGATCGCCTGATCGTACTCCTCGAGCGCCTTGTCGTACTCGCCCTTTTCCGTCGACGCCAGACCGTGCGCGTTCAACGTATCTGCATTCGGCGCTTGCTCCTTGTTGCACGCGCCCAACGCGCCGAGGAGGGCGAGCAGTACAATCGTAGGTATCTTCGGCTTCATTCAATGCTCCATGAATGACGAAACGACGAAGCCCGGCAAGTCGTCTTGCTCGTGCACCTGCCGGGACGTAAGCTCGGGGTCGGCGCCCGAACGATAGTTGCCGCGAAGCTCGTAGAATGTTCTCTCACGCCGCCCTCCCTTGGTCTCCCGAATGGCCGCTGAACGATATGACGCGATTGTGGTCGGCTCGGGTATTGCCGGCGGTTGGGCTGCGAAGGAGCTCTGCGAAAAAGGATTGAAGACACTGCTGCTCGAGCGCGGGCGTAACGTCGAGCATGTGAAGGACTATGTCAACGCGACGAAGAACCCCTGGGAGCTTCCGCATCGCGGTTCGACATCGCAAGACGTCATCATGAAGTACCCCGGACTCCGGCGCGCTCGTTTGTTGTGGGAGCCTGTGGCCGACTTCTTCGCCAACGAGAAGGACTGCCCCTATGTCGAGCAGAAGCCCTTCGACTGGGTGCGGGGTTATCAAGTCGGCGGACGCTCGCTCACGTGGGGCCGCCTTTGCCTTCGCATGAGCGACTTCGACTTCGAGGCCAACGCCATCGAAGGCGTCGGCACCGACTGGCCAATCCGCTACAAGGACATCGCTCCGTGGTATGACTACGCCGAGCGGTTTGCCGGCATCAGCGGTACCAATGAGGGACTGCCGCAGCTCCCCGACGGACAGTTCCTGCCGCCCATGCCGCTCAACTGCGTCGAGCAGTCCGTTGCCGCGCGCGTGAAGGAGCACTACAAGGACTCGCGTCGCATCATCACCGGCCGCATCGCCAACCTCACCGAGCAGCACAACGGCCGAGGTGCGTGCCAGTATCGCGACAAGTGCGTGATGGGCTGCCCGTTCGGCGCCTACTTCAGCACTCAGTCCGCCACGCTTCCCGCCGCGGTGAAGACCGGCAATCTCACGCTGCGCCCGTTCTCCATCGTGCGGCGCGTGCTGTACGACAAGAACACGAAGAAGGCCACGGGCGTCGAGATCATCGATGCGGAGACGAACCAGACCTACCAGTTCGACTCGAAGGTGGTGTTCGTCTGTGCGTCGACGTTCAACTCCACGTGGCTGCTCATGAACTCCGCCACCGACGTCTGGCCCGGTGGACTCGGCAGCTCGAGCGGCGAGCTCGGACACAACGCGATGGACCACCACTTCAAGGCCGGCGCGAGCGGACGCGTCGAAGGGTTTGACGACCGCTACGAATACGGACGTCGCCCGAATGGCTTCTACGTCCCGCGCTTCCGCAACCTCTTCGGCGATCGACGCGGATACGTGCGCGGCTTCGGCTACCAGGGCGGCGCGAGTCGTCAGGAGTGGAACCGCGGCGTCGCCGAGCTAGGTGTTGGTGCGCCGCTCAAGCAGGCGATGACCGAGCCTGGCCCGTGGACCATCGGCATGACCGGATTCGGCGAGACGCTGCCGTACCACGAGAATCGCGTCTCTCTCGACAAGGTGAAGAAGGATAAGTGGGGTCTTCCCGTGCTGTCCTTCGACTGCCAGATCCGCGAGAACGAGAAGCTGATGCGAAAGGACATGATGAACGACGCGGGTGAGATGCTCGAAGCTGCGGGCGTGAAGGACGTCCGCGCCTCCGATGATGGCTACACCTTCGGGCGCTCGGTACACGAGATGGGCACGGCGCGCATGGGCACCGATGCGCGCTCGTCGGTGTTGAATGGCAACAACCAGGTGTGGGACGCGAAGAACGTCTTCGTCACCGACGGTGCGTGCATGGCGTCGTCGTCCTGCGTCAATCC
>JAQBPV010000130.1 GCA_028287345.1 Gemmatimonadota bacterium | reverse complement strand
CGCGCCTGCTCGTAGAACTGCCGCGACGTCATGAGCGTCTGCGGACCCACGGCGTTGTATGCGCCGGTCTTTCCATTCTCGAGCAGCGTGACGTAGAACTCTGCAAGATCGCGCACGTCGATGAACTGCACCGGATCGTCGCGCTTGCCTGGCGCGAGCACCTCGCCACCCTTGGCGAGACGCTGAGGCCAATACGGAAAGCGATCGCTCGTGTCCCCCGGTCCCACGATGTACGTCGGACGCACGACAACGCCGCGGTTGCCGAAGGCGTTCATCACCTCACGCTCGCACTTCGCCTTAGCGACACCGAATGTCGCCGAGCCGTCCTTCGGGTCGTCGGCCTCGAGCTTGATCGGACCGTTCTCGTCGAGACCGCGCGAGAGATACGGATAGAAGACGCCCGTCGACGACGTGAAGAGATACCGGTCGACGCTGTTCTTCAGCAATGCGGTGGTCGCGGCCACCCACACCGGATTGGTCGCCGAGTCGTCGACGACGGCATCCCACTTCTTGCCCTCGAGCGACTTGAGGTCGCCGTTGCGATCGCCGGTCAGGCGGATCACCGAATCCGGAATGTCGGCGTCGCGACGACCGCGTGTGAAGATCGTGACGGAGTGCCCGCGCGCGATGGCATGTCGAACCAAGTGCGGTCCAATGAAGCCAGTACCGCCGAGGATCAGCAGGTTGAGCTTCCCGGCCGGTGCTGCCTGCGCTCGGCGCATATCTCGCCCGACGAGCAGCGCTCCGCCGGCGGCGGCAGTTGTCTTGATGAACTCGCGACGTGTGGGCATCGGAGATTCGGAGAGAAGGTTTGGTCTGTCATCCCGCACGAGCGAAGCGAGTGTCGGGACCTACCGTGCGTCACCGATACCAGCCATGATCGCGACGACAGTGGGTCCCGCTCACACCTGCGGGATGACACTCAGGTTGGACACCGCGGCGAGCTGCTTCGTTTCTCCCGCAGCAAGCACCGCCTGCCGACGGCCCAACCATACGCCGAGCACGAGCCAGATCGCCGAGATCGGAATGGCGGTGAAAGCGATTCCGGTGAGTCCCAGCCCAATCGCCGCGAGACCAGCGTACAGCCACGCCGCCAACTGATCACCGCCGCGGTACACGAAGGTCTCGATGAAGCTCTTCGCCTTGTACTTGTCCTCGCGCGGCACGACCGTGAACAGCGTCTCCATCGCCGGATTCGTCAGCGAGAAATTCGTCGCTCGGCGCAATACGGTGAACGCCGCGAGTGTTGCGAACACGGGCATCACACCGAGCGCACCGAAGCCGATCATCGACAGCACGGGCAACACCGCGAGTGTAGCGGCAAGTCCGATCCACCGAATGATGCGGCCGGTGAAGAACACCTGTGTGATAATGGTCAGCACCTGCGCCGTGAGCTCGAGTCGCGCCAACACCGTGGTACGCGCGGCGCGATCGGCGTAGAATCGACCGACGATGTCGCTCTGCTGAAAGTAGATGAAGGTCGAGCCGACTGAGTACAGGATGAGGAAGAGCGAGATGCCGAGTAGGTAGCGCGACTTGAGCACGCTCGACACGCCGCTCATTACCGAGCCGCCGATGACCTCGTCGTCGATGACGTCACGCGTACCGGTTGGTGTCACGGTTACCCCACGGGGCGAACTGGGGAAGTAAATCACCGTGATGGCTGCGAGCTCGAGCAACGCTGCCGACACGAGCAGCAGGTTCACCGGCCCGATGATCGGCGCGAGCGTTGCCGTGACGGTGGATCCGGAGATAGAGCCAATCGTGCCGCCGACGCCGATGAAGCCGAACAGGCGCTTCGCCTGGTCACTGCGAAAGACGTCGGCCATGAAGCACCAGAAGATCGACGTCCCGAAGAAAGCCAACACGCTCGTCCATACGTAGAACGCTCGGCCCGTCCAGATGTCGGTCGTCGAATTCTCGCCGGGCGACACGAACCGTATCATCACATAGAAGATGATGAGATTCGAGACGAAAACCTGAAACATGATGGGCACGAACTTCCGTGCTGGAAACTTGACGACGAGCGCCGAGAAGATCGGATTGAAGAGCAGTGTCGCGGTGAGCGTCCCGGCGAACAGCCACGGCAGCTGCTGCACTCCCGACGCAGCAGCGACGGCGTCGCGAATGGGGCGAAGGATGAAGTACCCGCTCAGCACGAAGAAGAAGAACACGAACGACATGAGCATCGCACCCTGTTCTTCCGGCTTCACATCGACTGCACGACGCAGGAGCGCGATCTGCCTCAAGTTGGCTTCTTCGCCTTCCACGCTGCGAGCACTTCTGCTTCGCGCGCCGCCGATATTCCACCGACGCTGCCTTCGGCCATCGCCTTCTGCTCAGCCTCGGGCCGTGTCTTCGCCCAGTCGAGCGTGTCCTTCGCCGTCACGGCGAGCGGACGGAAAGTCAGCCCCGCTGCGACTGCTTTGGCCACGTTTCGGCGCATGAAACCCGCCGTGCGGCCCACAGACGGCATCCACACCGTCATGTCGCGCCACGGGCGAATTTTCTGCTCCTCGAGGAAGGTCGCGGGCACCCACGTGAACTGCGCGCCTGCCGTCGTCACGGCCTTGATGCCGTACAGCATCTCGGACATCGTCAGCGGCGCGGCGGGTCCCGTGGCATTGAACGTCCCGAACACGCGCTGTTCCGCGACGCGAATCGTCCACTCGGCGAGATCTCGCGAATCGACGAATTGCACGGAATCCGTGGGACTTCCTGGGGCGAGCACCTCGCCACCCTTGTCGATGCGATAGGGCCAGTAGGTGAAGCGGTCCGTGCGATCGAGCAGTCCGACGATGAGGCCGGGTCGAATGATCGTATGAATGCCGGGGTAGTGCTTCGCGACTTCGCCTTCGGAGAACGTCTTGAGCGCGCCGTAGAACTTGCCGGCATTGGCGCGGTCGAGCGTGTAGGGATCGAGATCGGATGGCATGGGCGTGAGGCCGTCCGTCTCATCGGCACCAGGCACGCTGTTGTTCGGGTAGACGGAGATCGTCGAGATGAAGATGTAATGCTTCGTGTTGCCGGCGAGGTGCTGCGCCGCGTTGCGCACCCATGCCGGGAACGTAGTGGGATTGTCGATGACGACGTCGAACTTCTTCCCTTTGAGGGCGCTGACGTCGTCATTCAGGTCGCCGACGAGTTGCTCGACACGGCCCTTGAAGTAGTCGGGACGAGTCTTGTTGCGATTGAGCAGCGTGACGCGATGCCCGCGTGCGGTGGCGTACTCCACTTGCTCGGGGCCGGTGAATCCCGTACCGCCGAGGATGAGGATGTCGAGCGGTGCTCGAGCGCGCGGTGTGCTGCTGCGCTTCGGGTACGTCGTCGGTTGCGCTGCAGCCCCCAGCGCCGGAGTGATGCCGAGTCCAAATGCTCCGCTCGCGAGAGCGGAGAGCTTGAGAAACGAGCGGCGATCGGTCACGGCACCACCGGGGGCTCCGGCTTCACGGTCGGCTTCCTCTCGCGCAGGTGCTCTTCCATGCGAAGACGCGGCACACCCTCCTTCATCCAATCGGGCGCCGGCTTGTCCTCGAGGTAGTGATCGAACCACTCGCCCATGCGCGCGGCGTAGTCCTTCTGGTTCACCGGGCGCGCGAGGCCGTGATTCTCGCCCGCGTACTCGAGCATGATGACTTCCTTGCCGAGCTGCCGGAGCGTGTTGTAGTACGTCACGCCCTGGTTGAAGTCGACCGCGCCATCCTTGTCGTTGTGCAGGATGATGAGCGGCGTCTTCACGTTCTTTGCGTGGAAGACCGGCGAGTTGCGGATGTACGCTTCGGTGTTGTCCGTGAAGTTGCCCGTGAAGCGACCCTGACTCGACTCGAAGATTCCCTGGTTGGTGTTGCCGGTATTCCAGTAGATGGAGCTGTACATGCTCACCATGTCGGTGAGCGGCGCTCCGGCGATGGCGCTCTTGAAGATGTCCGTCTGCGTCACGAGGAATGCGGTCTGGTAGCCGCCCCACGAGTGACCCCACAGTCCGACGTTGGCCGAATCGGCGATGCCGGTGGCGATGGCGGCCTTCACCGCGGGGACGACCGACCACACGGCCGACATACCGGGATCGTTGATCTTGTAGACGATGTCGGGCATGAGCACCGCATAGCCCTTGCTCGTGAACAGCGTCGGATTCGGCGCGCGCGTCTCGTTTGGTGCAGCGTACGCGTGCATGTTCTGCGACATCTTTTCGTAGATGGTGACGAGCATCGGATACTTCTTGCCGGGCTGGTAGTTCGCCGGCAGGAAGAGCGCGCCTTGGAGCTTGTCACCCTTCGCGCTCGTATAGTCGACCAACTTCACGCCGGGCGACCACGCAATCTGCCGCTGCTGCGGATTCGCGTCGGTGAGCTGCTTCTCGCTGCCGAACGTCGCATTGGCGAGGTAGAAGTTCGGGAAGTCGACGTAGGTCTGCCGCGTGAAGATGAATGTGTCGGCGTCGCGCGCCTTGGTGAAGTTGAGCTTCGCATCTTCGAAGACGAGGTTCGTGGCGCCGGCGCGACGAGCGTCAACGCGGGCGAGGCCTTCTTTCTTCGTCCACTCGCCATAGGTGGCGAAGTAGAGTGGCTTGCTGAAGTCGATTCCCTTCTCGCGCGAATCGAAGACGTAGCGACGCTGGTAGTGCTTGCCGGTCTTGAGGCCGTCGACGGTGAGATTCACAGCGGCGCCACCCTTCGTCGGCACCTTGTAGACGTCCCAGCCGTCGGTGAGGAGAACGGACGCGCCATCCTTTGACCACCCCATCGGCGCGAACGACGGCGGTACGAGATTGTTGTGGTCGTCCGCCGTATCGCCGAAGACGGCCGGCACGCCGCGCGTGATGTTCCGCGCCTGGCCGGTGGCCATGTCGATGACGTGGAAGCTCGTGTCCATGCCGAAGTACAGCAGCATGCTGCCGTCGGGCGACGGTGCAGTAGAGCCGAGGTGCTTCTGCAGTGCGCGCTTCCGTTCGCCGGTCTTGAGGTCAATGGTGTAGATGTCCTGATAGTTACGACCGTTGTAGCTCGCCACCTGCTGATAGGTGTGATTGTCGATGCCGACCGCGAACCTGTCCTTCGGCGCGATGTTCACCGTGCGCAGGTCATCGTCGGCGAGACGGATCACCTTGTTCTCGGGGATCCGATACACGCTGAGATAGCTGTACGACTTGTCGGCCTGCTCCTGCACGATCTGCTGCGACTGCAGGCGCGGGTCCTTCCAGTGCCAGAGGATGAGCGACGAGTTGTCGTCGTCGGCTGGAACGTTGGGTTGATTGATTGCGCCACCTGCGCCGGGCGCTCCCGCCTGCACCACCGACGGCCGATTCGCGGCCGCATCGGCGAGGAGCGGCGCAGCGGGCTGCTTCTTCTTCGCGTCCTTGATGCCGAAATACACGGCCGAGAAGTCCTCCGCCCACCGCGGCGTGCGGTCCGCGCTGATCTGCATTCCGCTCGGCATACCGGCCACCTTCGTGTCGACGACCGACTTGGCCGGAGCGCTCCTCGCCACGTTCGAGAATACAACGAGCGTGAAGACGGTGTCCTTGGCCGCGCTGTCGGGTATACCGCGGAGCACCGCGAGTGCGGGACCGCTGTCCGCCCACGCAAGTCGGCGATAGAGACTGCGATCGCTGTCGAGCGACTTCACGACGTCGGTCTTCATGTTGCGCAGCTGCACGCCGTTGCCGAGCCGATCGCGCGCGTCGATCGTGTAGGCGAGGAACTCGCCGGAGTCGTCGAACGCGAACTCCGCCACGTTGCCGACGTTCACCATCTCGCCGGTGGTGAGGTTGTAGAGAAGAAGGTCGGTGCCTTCGACGCGTGGAGCAGCAGCGGCCCCACCGGGTGCAGGCGCGGCGGGCGCAGGTGGGCTTCCTTCGGCTGGATACGCCTGCATGGCGAGCCAACCGGCCTGCTCACCAGAGAATGCAAAGCGGCGAACCTTGTCGAACTCCTTCTTCTCGCCCGTCGCGACGTTGACGACCGCCACCTTGTTGTAGCTCGGGCGACGCTGCGCCTTGAGACGCTTGGCCTCCTTCGCCGTGGGATACACGGTGAAGGCGACGAACTTCGAGGTCGGCGCGATGACGAGGGGCGCTCCCGCGGCAGCGGCGCCGGGCGGTCCGGCGACGGGTGCAGGCGGCTCGCCGATCTGGAAGCGATGCTCCTTGCCCTCGCGCGTCGATCGCAGCACGACCTCGGCGTCGCCGTCGTTCGGGGCAAGCTGGTATGCGAACCAGTTGCCGTCGTTGGAGAGCGACTGCGCGCGGATGTTCTTCCACGCCTGGATGTCGGCTGCCGTGAGCGCGCGAGTGGTCGTGCCTCCCTGCTGCGCAAACATCACGGCGGGCGCGAGGAGCAGGGCGAGGGCGAAAAGACGTCGATTGTACATGGCGAGTCCTGTGGGCGACGGAGGCGAGAGCTGCTACGCCGAATCTACCGGCGGCAACCGCATCGGCAACTTGGACGACGTGGCTGCCCTTGGCGCGTCTGCCTATCGCTTCTTTATGCCGAGGAACTTCAACTTGTCGTCGATGGCATCGAAGAATTCCGGGAGGGACGCCATGAGAGGCTGCTCCGCACCCGCCGGATGCCACACGAGTTGGTCCCTGAGCACCAACGGCGTGTCGCGCTTCGAGCTCCAGTGCTCGACGATACGCGCATCGACGTCGATGATGAAATAGTCGGGAACTCCGACGTCCAGATAAAAGTCGCGCTTCGTGACGCGATCAGTGCGAGTGCTGCTGGGTGAGATCACCTCGACGGCGAGCAGCATCCGGCGCACGTCGCGCCAGGTCCAGCCTTCCCCCACGTCCGCCGCCCCCTCGGGGAGAACGAATACATCTGGTTGGGTTATGGTCTCTGGCCGCAGCTCGAGGTCGGCGGGTGCCGTGAGCACGACTCCCACACGCTCCCGCTCGAGATACGGGTTGAGCAGGAGGACCATGGCCGTAGCGGCAATCTGATGAGGATTGCCCGGCGACGGCGTCACGAGCAACTCTCCGTCGATGAGCTCGTAGCGCGGCCACGCGGTCGGCGACTCGTCGATGAGTGCGCGAACGTCGGCGGACGTCCAATGGCGTCGGACTCCAGGCATACCCATAGTCTGCTCGGCTCGGCGATGAAGTGGCAAGGTGCCATTCCAGCAGGCTAAGGCGAGACGCACGAGTCACCATCATCATTCGGTTTCGTCACCAAGCGAAATGGGCCGAGCGAAGTGCAGGTACAGCGAGGGCATGATGAAGAGGTTGAGTATCGTCGAACTGAACAGGCCGCCAAGAATGACGATGGCCATTGGATGCTCGATCTCGTGGCCAGGCCGATCGCCCCAAATGACGAGCGGCATCAGCGCGAGCGCCGTCACCAACGCCGTCATCGCAATTGGCGCCAGCCGTTCTTCGGCGCCGCGCAAAACCATCTCTCGGCCGAACGACACGCCTTCCTCGCGCTCGAGATGTCGATAGTGGCTCACGAGCATGATACCGTTTCGTGCCGCGATGCCGAGCACTGTGACGAAGCCGACGAGGGAGCCGAGCGAGAGCACGCCGCCGGTGAGCCACACCGCAGCGATGCCACCGATGAGTGCGAAGGGCAGCGACGCGAAGATGATCGTCGCCATGCGCACCGTGCCGAAGTCCGCGTGCAGGATGAGGAAGATTCCCGCCATCGCGAGAATCGAGAGCGCCAACAGCCGTCGGCTCGACTCGCGCTGTGCGGCATACTCGCCCAGAAATTCGGGATGATAGCCGGCGTCGAACTTCACCGTGCGGACGTTGCTCTCCACTGCGCGCGCGACGGCGCCCAGATCTCGGCCGCGCACGTTGGCCGTGACGTCGAGGCGACGCGAGACGTTCTCTCGCGTGATCTCGTTCGGCGTCGGTACGAAACGCACTTCGGCGACGTCGGAGAGTGGCGCCGCGCCACCACCAGGCAGCTCGATGGGAAGATCGCGAATGGTGGTGATATCGTTGCGCACATTCGGCACGCCCCAGACAACGACGTCGAACGCGCGATATGCTTCGTACACCTCGCCGACCTTGCGTCCGCGCACGAGCGTTTCGATTTGATCGCGCACGCCACCCGCAGTGAGGCCGAGGCGCGATACAGCATCGCTGCGGACCTTGACCTCGATCTGCGGCACGAGCACCTGCGGCTGTACCTTGAGGTCGGCGAGTCCATCGACCTTCCCCATCGCGGTCGCGACTTCCAGCGCCTTGGCGCGCAGCACTTCGAGGTCGGGACCGTACAGTCGAACGACGAGTGTAGCGCTCGTGCCGGTGAGTACCTCCTTGATACGCTCGCGGAGATAGGTCAGCACGTCGCGATAGAGTCCGGGGTAGCCGTCGACGGCCGTTTGGACCGCAGCGAGCGTCTTGTCGTAGTCGACCTTCGGATCGACCGATATCCAGAGCTCGGTGAAATTCGGTCCCACGACCTCGTCGGCGACTTCTGCGCGCCCGATGTGCGAACCGAAGTTTCGCACACCGGGAATCGACCGCAGCTCCTTGCTGGCGAGCACTGTGATGCGCGTCATCGCCTCGAGCGACGTGCCCGGCTTCTCGACGAAATGCATCAGGAAATCGTACTCCTTGAAATTCGGGAGGAACTGTTCGCCGAGGAATGGGAAGCTGAGCACGGAGACGAGCATCAATCCGCCGGCGATCCGTATCGCGCCACGCGAGTTGTCGACGAACCTCGGCAACTGTCCGCGGTACCAGACTTTCAGTCTTCCAACAGCAGGTGGCTCCGCATGATCGGCCGCCGCGCGTGGCAGCAGCAACAACGAGAGTGCGGGCGTAACGATGAGCGCAACGATCAGCGACGCAAGGATCGCGAAGACGTACGCCATGGCGAGCGGTCGGAAGAACGCGCCGGCCAACCCGCCGAGGAAGAACACGGGCAGAAAGACGAGCGCGACGATCAGGCTCGCGTACACCACGGCGCTGCGCACCTCGATCGACGCATCGAGCACGACGGCGAACGCCGAACGCGGATTCCCCGCCTCGCGATTCAATCGCAATCGACGCACGATGTTCTCGACGTCGATGATGGCATCGTCCACCACTTCGCCCAGGGCGATGACGAGGCCGGCGAGCACCATGGTGTCGATCGTGCCGCCGCGATAGCGCATCACCACGGCGGCCGCGACGAGCGATAGCGGAATCGCCGTCAAGCTGATGATCGACGTCCGCCAGTCGCGCAGGAAGAAGCCGAGCACGAGCACCACCAACACGCAGCCGATGATCAGCGCGCGGTTGAGGTTGTGGAGCGACATCTCAATGAACGTCGCCGGACGGAAGATCGTGGCGTCGACCTTGATGCCTGGGAGCGCCGGTCGCAGTGCGTCGAGTGCGGCCTCGACCCCATTCGTCACGTCGAGCGTGTTGCCCCACGGATGCTTCTCGACGATGAGCAGCAAGCCCGGTCCATCGTCGATCACTGCGTCGCCAATCGGCGGCGGATTTCCTTCCGTCACTTCGGCGACGTCGCCGAGTGTCAGCGGCGAGCCGTTGCGCAGCGCGACCGGCGCCGACGCCAACTCTTCCGGCGTGTCGACGTCGGAGCGTTGCGCGACTGCGTATCGCTGATTCGGTGTATCGACGAAGCCGCCCGCCCGGACGGCAACGGCTTCGCCGGTTGCACGCATCACTTCATTCAGCGTCACCTTGCTTGCGCGCAGTCGCTCCGGATCGACGAGCACCTGGAGCTGTTTGTCACGCTGTCCCCACACGGCGACGTTCGCCACACCGGGCACCGCCATCAGTCGCGGACGCACCGTCCATCGCACGAGGGTCGTGAGCTCGGTCTGTGAGTGTGTCTTCGACGACACGCCGATCTTGAGCACTCGGCTCGTCGATGACAGTGGCGACAGCAATACCGGCGGCCGCGCCACCGCCGGCAGCGTCGGCGCAATACGCGCCAACCGCTCCGCGACGAACTGTCGTGCGCCGAGAAGATCGGTGCCGCGATCGAAGATGAGTACGACGCTGGAGAGACCGAGCACCGACTTGGAACGCAGTGTCTTGAGGTAGGGCGTGCCGCTCAGCGCCTGCTCGAGCGGCATGCTGACGAGCGCTTCGACTTCTTCGGTCGAAAGGCCAGGTGCTTCCGTCTGCACCTCGACCAGCGGCGGCGCGAATTCGGGAAATACATCGAGCGGCGCGTCCTTGAGCACGCGGACTCCGACGATGACGAGCACGATGGCCAGCGCGACGATGGCGTATCGCAATCGCAGGGCGATCTCGACGATGGTGCGCACGCGCTACTTCCCCGCGCCGAACTCGGTGCCGAACAGCTCGGCCGAGCCGGACGTCACGACCTTCGTGCCTGCCTTCGGGCCCTGCGCGAGGATCGCATTTCCGCCGTTGACGCGCGACACCTCGACACGACGCCTGATGAACGTGAGGGAGTCCTTCCGCTCGTATACCCAGCTGCCTCCGCTCAAGTCGCGGACGACCGCGGTGAGCGGAACCGAGAGTGCGCGCACTTCCGTCGCGCTGCCGGTGAGCGGCACCGTGACGCCGACGCGCTCACCGGGCCGCAGAGTTCCAGTGCTGCGCAACTCATAGAAGAGATCGACCGAAGCCGCGTTCGCGTCGGCACTCGGTGGCGCCGCAACCGGACTTGCGACAATGGTCGTCCCCGTGCCGGATCCGCCGAGTCCATGCACGCTTGCCGGTGCGCCGCGACGAACGCGATTGGCGTCGCCCGCATAGAGCGGCACACGGACCCACAGACGATCCGTGCGCATGACCTCGAGCAGTGGCGCGCCTGCAGCCACCGTCTGGCCCGGTGCCGCATTCATCAACCTGATGACACCATCACTCGGCGATGCGATTGACAGCGTCGCAACTGATCCGCCCGCCGCGCCGCCGCGCACGATGTTGTGCTGTCCGGCGGCGCTGGCGGCCGTCGCGCGAGCAGCGGCGAGTTCCGCCTGCGCGCGCTCGTTCTCGCGCGCCGACACGAGACGTTCGGTGAACAGTCGCGCCGAGCGATCGGCCTCGGCCTGTGCTTGCCGTAGGCGCGCTGCGGCGATGTCGTTATCGCGCGTCGTCTGCGCGATGTCCGGCGGCAATGGGGAGATGCGCAGCAGTGGCGCGCCGCGCATGACGCGCGCGCCTGGTGGTGGGAACGAGCCTGCTTCGGGCGCGAGCACGCGGCCGGCAACTGGTGCTGAGACGACCACCGAGTGTCCAGGCGGTACGACGATCTCGCCGCCGACCGTCCGCGTCGGCAGCGCGGCCTGTGAATCGATGACGGCAGTCTCGATGCCGAGTCGGCGAACGGCGTCGGCGGTGAGCGTCACGGTCGTCAGTGCCGCTTCGCCAACTGGATTCGCGACTTTTGCCGCAGCGGGGGCCTTCTCGGTCTTCTTGCCGCAGCCTGCCAGCGCGAAAACGCCGAGTGCCAGCCCAAGCGAAACTCTATGACTCATGGCCATCTCCCAAGCAGGGCATACAGGTCGGCGAGCGCCTCTTGAAAGGCGAGCAGTTCCGCGACAGTGGCGCGCGCGACTTCGCGTTCGGCGCGCAGCGCATCGAGCACGGGCAGAACACTCGTGCGTCCTTCTTCGTAGAGTCGAACGGCGCCCGCGCGCACTCTCGTCGCTTCGGGCAGCAGCGTGTCTCGCGCGAATCGCGCTCGACGATCGGAGCTCTCGGTGCGCGCACGTGCTGCCTCGAGCTGCGAGCGCGCCGTCAGTCTCGCTTCCGCGGCGAGTGCCGATATCTCGGCAGCGGCACCGCGCGCCTGTTGAACGGCCTCACCGCCTTGGCTGAAGATGGGAATCGGGATCGCGAGGCCGAGGATGAGGTTGTTGCTGCCGGAGCCGGATCCCCACTCTCGACCGGCGACGATGCCGGGGATGGGGATTCTTGCTATGCGCGCAGCGCGCAGTCGCGCCGCCGCGGCGGACGAGTCGGCGACAGCACCGCGAACGAATGGCAGCGCGTCGACGGATGTCGTCCCGAGCAATGTTGTCGTCCCGGGCGCAGCGAGCGACCTGCTCTCCTCGAGCCCCGCGTCCAATGCACCGGTGGCTCGCGGCGGCACAGAAGACTCCCATGCGACGGCGCGCGCGAGTTCGGCGTTCGCGATCTCGCCGGATTGTCGGGCTTGTTCGGCGGCGAGTCGCGCGCGCGATGCTTCGAGTGAGATCTGATCGCGCTCGAGATCGGAGATGTCGCCTGCCGCGGCGCGACGCGATGCAAGTCGCGACAGCGAGTCGGCGAGCACGCTCTGCTCGGTGGCGAGGGCGAGCTGTCGATTGGCGGCCAACGCGCCAAAGAAGGAGTGCCGGACATCACGTGCTACGTCGGCGAGCGTCTGTACGGAGTCGGCGCGTGCGCGTTCGACGCCCGCACGGCCCGCGGCGAGATCGGCTCCTCGTCGCGGCAGCCACGCCAGCGGCTGCGTCGCCGTGAGCTTATAGGTCGGTGCGAGGTCGTCGCTCTCGAACTGCGCCGTTGGATTGGGGATGATCGCCCCAACGCGCGCCGCGCCGATGGCGCGTTCGACGATGGCCGATGCCGCCGCAACGCGCGGCCGAGCAGCGCGAGCGCGATCGAGTGCGTCGTCGATGGTGAGCGTGTCGGGACGCTGTTGCGCAACAGCCAGCGCGAACAGCCCCCTCACGAGAAGGAGATGCATGACGTCGTATGCCGGATAGGGGGAGTGGACTTACGTGCTCGCGCATGGCGCGAGCGGCGGCGCGCTATGGCGCTCGCGTATCCGGCAGGCCGAGCGCGAGGAAGCGTCCCGGGTTGATCGTGCCTTCGGTGGTCGGCCTTTGGGCGACGATCGAAGCGAAGCGCGCCGTTGGATTCGTGGCGACGCTGACCATCGATGTCGTGCGCTGTACGCGGACGCGCGCGCGCGATCGTGCGACCTGTACTGCGCGATGTCGCGCAGGAGCTACCTGTGCTTCGAGCTGTCCCGCGTCATTGCCCTGCCTCGCAATCGTCGGTTTTCCCGAAAGCTCCGCGCTCACCGCCGCGCGCGCGCTCGGCCCAGCCAACAGCTGGGCGGCGACGACAGCGAGGATGAGAAGAAGTCGTTTCAACGGCAGTGCAACGGGAGACGCAGGCATTTCGCGCGGCGGGCCTTTCAATATAGGAAGGAGCATCTCGCGACGCGATGCGCTTTTTCTCAGACCAGCCGACGCGGGACGCCAAGGCTGTGAAGCTTCTCAGAGATTCGGTCGAACAACTATAGTCTGCTCGGCTCGGCGATCGAGCCGCAAGACTACTTCCGCACACTCACCGCTTTCTGCGCCAGACAGGCCGACGTCGTGAACGCCGGGAGGCCCGCATCCTCACGACGCAAATCGACGTGCGTCGAATCCTCCATCGGCGCGAGCATCAGCTTTCCATCTGCGCCGACGCGAAATTGCGTTCCATAGATCTGCTTCCGCCCAGACTGCAGTCGCAGACGATCTTCGAGCGTGGCAACGTCCGCCGCGTTCGACTCCTCTGGCCCCGCTTCCATCATGCGCTTCAGTGCCGAGCGTGTGAGAGCGGTATCGATGTGTGCGAGCAACCACACCGCACGCACTCCCTTCGCGCCAACGACGCTCTTCGTTGGCCACTCGGAGCCGCGCGTCGACGCGAGCGTCCGAAGCTGCGTGACCGCGGCACTCTCGCCAGTCATGAGGAAAGGCGCCACCGTGTCCTGAATCTCCCACCCCATTTGCACGGCGAGCGGCTTTCCACTCTCGATGCGTGTGGCGCGTAGCAGCGATGTGCGCAGCGTGTCGTTCGACCAATTCGGCTTCGCTTCGTTGAGCCACGCGCGCTGCTTCACGAACCACTGCGCCGAGCTATCGACCTTGCACGCCTTTTGAGCGTGCGCCCATGCGGAAGCGACGAACATCAAACCGGCGACATATGCCGCACTTCGCATCGTCCGCATCATGGCACGCTCGCCGTGACGGTAAAGTCGTCGAACTCCGTCATGCTATCGGTCTTCGACCACACGCCGACCTTGCCAGACACCGGCTCCGTGAGGGTGTGCTCGAGCACCAGCTTTCCGTCGAGATAGCCTTTGAGTTGCGTGCCTTGCACCGCGACCTTGAGCGTGTGCCACGTGCCGAGCTCCAGCGGCACCACGTCCGGCGCGCGCTTCACGAACTTTCGCACGCCACTGTTGAACGTCCACAGCACGACGTTGTCCTCCGTGCCGTTGAAGCGCACGGTGAGGTAGTCACCGTTGGGCTTGACGTTGAAGAGAATGCCTGCGCAGCGATCGAGCGTACCGCCGACCATCTGAAAGCGCACCGAGATCTCCCCGTTCTGGAAATTGTCGATGCCCTTCGCGACGGCAATCGGGAAGTAGGCGAACGCCGTGATGCTCTCGATGAACTCCTCGTTGCGCGCGCCGTAGAGCGCGCGCGCCTTGTCCGCGAGACCACCCGCGGGCTGGCCGCGCTTCCACACTCGTCCGTCGATGAACAGCACGTTGTGGCCGCCCTCCTTCGTTACGACCCAGCTGCCGACCATCGGCAGAAAGCTCCTGGGCTCGCGGCCTGGTACGTCGCGATCGAAGGTGATGTGCTGCGCCTTTTGCGCGCGCGCAGGTAGCGCGAACCCGAGCACGAGCGACGAGAGAAGAAGATGTCTATGCATGCGAGGAGTTGAGTCTTGAACCCGTCTTCCGTCGACGCAGCCACCACCACGCCGCAGCGATGGCCAACGGCCACAGGATGAAAAATACAAGCGACACATGCTGCGGCGTGGTCGCGAGCGGGTATCCGGGATACGTCGCACCGTCGCGCGATGTTGGCGCCGGAATTCCCGCCACCTCGTAAATCGTCTCGAGCACGATCTCCTCGGTGGCCGAACGAGTCATCGCACGCTTGTTGCCGAGCGCGTACCAGACTTCCCCGTAATGATCAGCGGGCTTCTCGAAGAGTCCACTGCGTCCCTTCGCGGCGTAGACAGTGCGGACGTCAGGCAGCGTTCGTCGAAGCTTCGACCACACGCCACGCTCGAGATCCGTAAGCCGCGGATCTTCTGCCGCGAGGTACGCCGTTACGACGAGTGGCTCGCGAATGTCCTTCAAGGCCGCTTCGTCCGCGAGCGAGAACGAGCTGCGCTGATCCTCGCTGAGGTCCGCACTCGCACGAAGCTGTGACGCGCCGACGGCAAGCACCGCCGCAACTGCGACCACCACACCGACGCCCACGCTCCGCCTGATCAGTGTGCGCCCGATCCGCAGCCACTCGGCAGCAATTGCCAGCCCGCACATACCGATGAGCGCGAGCATCACCGCGGTACTCGCACGCAACTCACCCTGTTCGAACACACGCAGTGCCGTCGCTGGCGTGTACGCCGCGAAGGTCTGCAACACTCCGCCTCGCGCAGCCGCCGCGTAGTCGAGTGCCCAGCTGCCGAGTGTCACCGCCAGTGCGACGATGGCCGCGCTGGCTGCGCTCGACGCGAGCGCTCCCGCCGCCGCGCCGACACCGATCGTCACGATGCCGCGCAACAGATGCCCGGCGACGACGAGCGCCACTTCCGGCCCATGGAGATGTCCACCAACTGCACGCCACCAGATCAGCGCGACTCCGCCTGGAACGAGGGCCGTGCACCAACCGAGCAGGAGCGCCACACCCTTCGCTGCAATCACCGCCCGAAAGCTCGGCGGCGCCTGCAGCATCAGCATCAGTGCGCCGCTCTCTCGCTCCACGGCGATCAACCTGATGACGACGAATGGAAAGAGCAGCGTCGCGGCGAGGTCGTACGCGCCAAACGTCGGCACCACGATGCCGCTGAGTGGACTCAGTCCCTGCGACAACGCCGCTGGCCCGCCGCCCGCGCCACTGGCTTCGGCGTAGAGCGACGTCGACGTGATGAACGCGTGACCAACGAGCGCGCCGACGATCAACAGCAACAGCCAATACGATCGCGACGCCGCGAGCTCACGCAGTTCCTTGCGCAGCAGCTCGAGAAAGCTACGTGAGCGCAAGGAACACCTCCTCGAGCGTCGCCTTGCTCTGCTCGGCCACATCGACCGACGCTCGAAGCTCGTCGAGCGTGCCTTCACCCACTGTGCGTCCCGCGTTCAGCAGCACGAACCGGTCGCAGATGCGCGCGGCGTCGCCGAGTTGGTGGATGGAGAGGAAGAGCGTACGTCCTCGACGTGTTTCAGCGCGCAACACACCCATGACGTCGCGCGTCTGACGCGCATCGAGACCATCGAACGGCTCGTCGAGCATCAGGAGCGGCTGGCTCGCCGAAAGTCCCAAGGCGAGCAGGGCGCGCTTGTGTTCGCCCTTCGAGAGCTCGCCCATATGAGAGCCGAGCAGGTGTCCAATGTCGAGCGCGGCGACGATCTCGGCGCGTCGAGCGGCCGTCACACCGTACAGGCCACCGACGAACTCCAGCGCCCAAGCCACCGTCTGATCAGGCCACGGGCGAATCCCATCGGGCATGAAATAGAGGACATCCTTGCGCGACTCGGCCCCGAGCGACACACCGCCGCTGCTGACGGACCCCGAGTCTGCGGGCATGACGCCGGCCACGCACTCGAACAGTGTCGTCTTGCCCGAGCCGTTCGGTCCGATGAGGCCGAGTACTTCGCCAGGCCGCACCGAGAATTGCACCAGATGAAGTGCCTGGAAGCTGCTGAATCGCTTCGACAGCCCGCGGACGACGAGCAGGGGGGACGGTTCGGTCATTCGGCTCATACTCACGACCGCGCGGGCGACGCGCAATGACGCAACCTGAAAAACAATTCATTAATTTTCGGTCAACAAGACGCGCCCTTCCTGCGTACGTCAGCACTGAGGCGCCGATGACGGCCGGCCGGCGTCCCCATTTCTCCAACGCACTCCATGATTCGACCCTTCCTCTCCGCCCTCGTGCTCGCGGCGGTCGCGGCCCCACTCGCTGCGCAGACCTCCGGTGGAGACATCCGCGGTGTCGTGACGTCGGCGGAAGCGCACAGCCCCATCCGCTCGGCGCATGTCGCCATCGCAAACCCGGCGCGCGCAGCGCTCACCAATGAGCGCGGCAATTACGTCCTGCGCGACCTCCCCGCTGGCCGCTACGAAGTGATCGTCACGGCACTCGGCCGTGACTCGCGGAGAGATACGGTCGTGGTGACCGCCGGCCAGTCGACGAGCTACAACGCCACGCTCTCGCAGGGCTCGCTGTTGCTCTCTGGCGTCATCGTGTCCGCCACGCGCACGCCGACGGAGGCCAATCGCGTCGCCGCCACGGTGAATGTGTTGACGGCTGAGCATATCGAGACGAGCCCGGCGCGCGAGTCGCAGGACCTGTTGCGCGAGATACCCGGCGTCGAGCTGCCGCGCACGAGCAGTCTCGTCGGCGGTACGGCCCAGATCGTCTCCATCCGCGGCGTCGACGAAGGGCGCACCGTCGTTCTCTTCGACGGCATTCCGGTGACCGATGCATGGGGCGAGTGGGTCGACTGGGGCCGCGTGCCGAAGGGCATGCTCGATCGAGTAGAGGTCGTCGAGGGCGGCACGTCGAGCCTCTATGGCGGAGGTGGCATTGGCGGGATGATCTCCTTTTTCTCGCGGCCACTCGCACCGGGCGCGGTGAACATGACGGTCGAAGGCGGCAGCCGCGACACGCGGCACGGCTTCTTCTCAGCGGGACTGCCGGTGTTCGGCGCGCTGACGGCCAACGTCAGCGGCGACTACCAGGAAGGTGGCGGCTACATCCTGCTCGATCCGGCGAAGCGCGGTGCGATCGACAACGCGTCGCAGATCATCCAGCGCAACGCCTACCTGCGGCTGACGTATGCGCCGTCGGCGAAGTGGTCCGCGTTTGCGACGGGCCATCTCTTCGGCGACAACCGCAACACGGGGACGTTCCTCTCGTATCAGACGCGCGACCAGAGCAACGCGGACTTCGGCTTCGATCACCAGAGCGTCGTCGGTGGCTCGCTCGCCATTCGCGCGTGGGACGGCCGGCAGGACGAGCGTCAGCGGTCC
>JAQBPV010000090.1 GCA_028287345.1 Gemmatimonadota bacterium | reverse complement strand
GCAGCTCGAGAGTGAGTGTGCGGCGAGCGAGGCGTTGCACGCCTGAGCAGAGGAGGTGCAAGACGTCGGTCACGTTGCGCGCTCCTGGGACAAGAGCCCCACGTCGACCGAGCCTAATGACGCGGTGTCCGTGCAGTTCTCCGTTCAATCCGTTCAAGTCCTAAAAAATCAGTTGCAGTTACGCCTCATCCGCCGCCGTTCATCGCGAGACCACCAGAAGCCTTGTTGAATTCTGCGAAAAGCAGTTTGGGAAAAGGCAGAAAAGAACTGAAAGGGCAGGATTACTACGGGTACGGCCGCTCCGGCCCGAAGGTCTGCGGCCTCACGGTCATTGCGGAGAACTACGGAAAGCGACGAGTCGGATTTCAAGGATTCTGCCGGATCGAACCTCGGGCTAACCACTCGCGCCAGTCAAGAAAGAATTTCCGTGATTCTGACGCGAGCGCTATCCATAGTCGCCGCGGGGCGCTTTAGCGACGCAGTGTCCGTGCACTTTTCCGTTCAATCCGTTCAAGTCCCAAGGAAATTTGTAGTTCCGCTCCATCCAACGCCGTTGTTCGGCGAAAAACTACTTGGTCACTTGAGACGAATCACCATTCGTCGCGCCGAATAGCCCCGCCACGAACGGCTTCGCGATACACTCGTAGAACCCTCGGCCATCACAGATCGACTTCGCCGAGCCCTCAACGAATTTCTGCACCTTGTTCGGATACGTGTGGCATCGCGGCGTGTTCGTTCCCTTCACGCAGCCGTTGTAGCGCAACAGCGCCGTCTGCCAGTCGCGCTCTCGCGTCTGGCCCGATTTCGTCTTGGGACGAAAATACTGGCTGAGGATGAACACACCGTACTTCACGTTCGTCGAGTCCGACGCGAGGTCCTTTCCGAACAACGCCGTCATTTCCTTGTTGAGCCAGATCTTCGGATAGACCTGCATCAAGCCCACCGCACCCACGTTCGACTTCGCGTTCGACACGAACTTCGCGTTCTCCGTCAGCATGACGCCGAAGACGATCGCCGGCGAGATGCCGCGAATGTAGGCCTCGCGCACCGCATACTCCGCGATCGAATCGGCGCGCGCCGAATCGACCTGCTTGAGGCGCATGACGTCCTCGTAGAAGTTGCGCTTCTCCTCCTGGAACTTCGGAGTCGCCATGAGGCGATCCACGTTCGCACCGTGCGAGCTGTCCGCCGGTGAGAGCACGGCGGCCACTTCGGGTGCGTGCTTGCGCAGCTCTTCGCCCAGCGTGCCGCGCGTGGAGTAGATCGGTCTCGTGTTGACCACTGTGTACACGATGACCAACACGAGAATGACGATCAGCCCAATTGAGCGGAGGACGTAGACAAGCGGTGACGTAGCCTTCTTGCCGCCACGTCGGCCGCTGTCGTCGCTGTGCTCGCGGCGGTCGCTTCGTTCTCTGCGATCCGCCACGCCGTCCTCCTCGGGCATGAGGCGTTTATCTGAACATGCCGAAGTGGCCCAGAAGCCACCACAACACGATGAAAATCAGCACCGTGCTGAAACAGCCACCGCCCAACTTCTTGGCGCCATATCCCGCGGCGAGTCCGCGTAACAGCTTGCTCATTTCGATACGCTCCAGGTCGTCGTTTCCCCGGAGGAAGTGCAGGAGCCGTACCGAACCTGGGAGTGGGCTCAGCCCCCTGGCGTCGCTACGCTGTCCACGGGCACCGGAAATCTGAAGCGCAGCGGATCGATCGCGTTGCCATTCCGCCACACCTCGTAGTGCAGGTGCGGGCCCGTCGTCAAACCGCTCGATCCCACAGTGGCGATCATCGTTCCGCGCGATACGCGATCGCCCGCTCGCACGAGCGCCATGCGACAGTGCGCATAGCGCGTGACCACGCCGTTCGGATGCTGGATCTCGACGAGCAGCCCGAGTGCGAACTTCCAACCCACGAAGCTCACGCGGCCCGCTGATGGCGCCGAGATGCGCGAACCGCGTGGAGCCGTGATGTCGACGCCGAGGTGTGCGCGGGTGATGTTGAGTAGCGGGTGACGACGTGCAGTGGAGAAGCCGCTCGTGATCGTTCCATTCACGGGAAGTCCGTCGCTGCTGAGCCCCGCCATCGACGGCGTGGCGCCATAGAGCAGACGCTGACGGACATCGAGGGGCAGGTCGCGAATCGACCGTGGCCCACGCAGGAGATCCTCCGATGTCGCGAGCGCCGACCGTGCCTGCGACAGCGAGTCTTCCACCGCCGCGAGCCGGCCGCGGATCGCCGCCAGGTCGGCACTCGGCGCAAAGATGTCCTCGCTGTTCATTCCGACCACGATCGTCGCCACCCCCGCGGCGGCCACGGCCACCAGCGCGATGAGGCCTCCGATCACCGTGCGCCGCTGCCAGCGCGTGAGACTGAGAGCCCGTGTCTGTGCACCGGGGGTGGGCGGCACGAACAGGATGCGCCAGGGCCGCGCCTCCACCGGCACGTGCTTCGGTCGCACGGTGGGGTCCGAGGTGCGCGGGCGCGGCACTGCCGGCTGGGCCGGCGGGGTCATCCCGCGAATCGGGATTACGCCGTCGGACTCGCCATGCGGCGTCCCAATGGGAGGGATGGACGGGCTGCTTCGTGGCGTTGGTCTCATGCGGGACACCTAGCGCCGTGCCTGCGGAATGCTCAGTTCACCGCCGTGCGCGCCGGCGGTGTCGAGCGTCTCGGGCTGCTGCATCTGCACGCGGCCATTTACCACGCCTCCTTCCTGCACGAGGACGACCTGCGCCATGATGTCCCCGGTGACGATCGCCGTCAGCTGGAGCTCGACACGTTCGGTAGCGTACACATTGCCGGTGAGTGTCCCGCCCACAATGACCTCACGGGCGCTTATGTCCCCGTTCATGGACGCGCCCGCTCCAAGCACGACAGTGTCGGCGTGCCGGATGCTGCCATTGAGACGGCCATCTATACGAAGCGAACCCTGCGTATCGATGTCTCCATCGATCGTGAGTTGGCTGTCGAGCAGCGAATATCCGCTGCCTGATGACTGTTGCGGGGCGCTGGCGCGCCTGGAAAGAAGGCTCATCGACTGCTCCTGCCTGAAGGAACGGGGGGGCGAACCGACCACGTTCGGTCGGTTGAACAGTGCCGCGTCCCCGCTGAGCGCGCCAGTGCGTAAGTACGTCCATTCGAGTGACATACCGCACTGTTTTTCCCGCGGCCCGGTGCTGACGTACTCAACGGCCATGTGGCACGCCACCTGCCTTACATAGTCCGTGAAAATCAGAGGGGTATTCGCGATCATACATGGAGGCTCAATGCGCTCGTCACTCAAAGTTCTCTTCTTTGCTCCCGCAATCGTCTTCGCGGCAGCATGCAGCAAAGACAAGCCGGCCGACGCAACGCTGAGCAACGACCTCACGCTGGCGGCGCAGGCACGCCAGACGGCGACGCTCGATTCCATCTCCGCGGCCGAGCGGGCACGCGCTGCGGCGCCGGCTCCTGCGGCAGCGCTTCGCACCGGATCAACGACGCCAGCCCACACGACCACGACGCCAGCACGCCGTCGCACGACGTCTTCGTCGGGCCGCAGCACCAGCGGCTCGAGTGGCGGTACGGTGGCCTCCGAGCCGCGCACGGTCACTGAGAAGAACACGAAGCGTGACGCCGCGATCGGCGCGGCGGCGGGTGCCATCATCGGCGCAACGACGAGCGGCAACAAGGTCAAGGGTGGCATCATCGGCGCAGCGGCCGGCGGCATCCTCGGCGGCATCATCGGCAACAACGTCGACATCAAGAAGAAGAAGGTCCCGTAACCGCGGTTTGGCAGTCGGTCGCACGCGTCACGCAGGCCGCATCGAAACGAGTACGCCGCGGGCCCTCAGGGTCGGCGGCGTATTTGCTTCTCGTTGACAGCCCCGCACCTCAGGGCTAATATGAGGGGCTGAGTCGCCTACGCTCCGTCAAGCGCGCAGGTGTCTTTTCGTCTCCACGGGCAGCATCGGTACCGCGCACTTCGCGCGGCAACACTCAGGAAGGACGTACTGATGGTCGAGATTCATCTCGAAGAAAGCGATCGCCTGGATTGGGCGCTCAAGGCGTTCAAGCGCAAGATCGCCAAGGCCGGCATCCTCAAGGATCTGCGCAAGAAGCGCTACTACGTGAAGCCGAGCGAAGCTCGGCAGCTCAAGGCCGCTGCGGCCCGTCGTCGCAGCCGCACCGAGCGCTCGCGCTAACCAGCGCAAGTCACGGATGGCGAAAGAAGACGCAATTCAGCTCGAGGGCGCCGTCACGGAAGTGCTCCCGAATGCCACGTTCCGGGTGCAGTTGACCAACGGTCACAACGTGCTGGCTACCCTCGGCGGAAATATGCGCCGCTTCCGCATCCGCGTCCTCGCGGGAGACCGGGTGACAATCGAAGTGTCACCGTACGATCTCACCCGCGGACGCATCACGTTCAGACACAAGAACTAGTCGTAGTCTGGGGCGCATGAGCCGTCGCTTTCGCGACGGCTCTTTGAGCTTACGGGGCGCTCGCTCATGGCAAGAGCCAGCAACTGTGGTTGCATTTGCAGTTGCAGTCGCCGTAAGGGCCGCAGAGCGGCCCGCCCCATAAGGCGGGCGCGAAGCGCCGCTGCCCCAGCTCCTAGGGATCCGTCGCAAAGTGCAGCACGTCCTCCTCGACATGCGTACGCTCGATCGCGCCCCGCAGCCGATTGCGCGTCCGGAGTAGTAACAACGCCGCCACCGCGGCCAGCCCCGCCACGAATCCCCACCACAGGCCCACCGCGCCCAGCGGAGTGTAAAAGCCCAGCACGACGCTCACCGGAAACCCGGCCAGCCAGAATCCCGCAAGGTTGATGAGAAACGGCGCCCGCGTGTCTCCGAGCCCGCGCAGCACACCGGCACACACCGCCTGTATGCCGTCGAACACCTGGAACACACCGGCAATTGGAATCAGCGTCGCCGCGAGCGCCGCCACCGGCACCTCCTGCGTGTAGAGCGCGGCGAAGGCACGTGGCGCCGCGAGCAGCGCAATGCCCGTGAACACCATGAAGCCGACGCCGCATACCAGCGCCGCACGCGCGCTCTCGCGCGCACCCTCCGCATCGCCCGCGCCCGCCGAATGACCGACGCGCACCGCCGCCGCCGAACCGACGCCAAGCGGCACCATGAAGGTCAGGCTCGCCAGGTTGATAGCGATCTGGTGCGCCGCCATCTCCACCGTGCCCAGCACGCCCATCAGCACACCGATCGCGGCGAATGCCCCGATCTCGAGCGCCTGCATGAAGCCGATGGGAAGCCCGAGGCGCAGCATCGCGAGCAACGGCGCGAGATGAAACGTCTCTCGCCGCCACGGTACGACCGACGGCTTGAGCGAACGCCAGCCGAACCCCAATAGCAGGAATGCCATCAGCCATCGGCTCGCGAGCGTCGCCCATGCTGAACCGGGCGCGCCCATCGCCGGGCTCCCGAGATGCCCGTACACGAACACCCAGTTGAGAAACGCGTTCGTTGCATTCGCGACAACGATGACGGCGAGAAGCACGCGCATCGCACCGAGTGCCTGTAGACTCTGGCGCAGCACGACGAAAGCGAGGAAGGGAAGCACGCCAAGAATCGAGATGAGCACGTATGACGTCGCGAGCGGCACCAGCACCGGCGGTTGATGCAGCGCCACGAGCATCGGCTGCACCGGCAACAACACGACGCTCACGACTGCCCCGAGCACCACCGCGAGCACGAAGCCGCGCTGCACGCCACGCGCGATTCCCTCCGAGTCCTTCGCGCCAACTGCTTGCGCCACCACGGGGTCCAGCACCATCAGTGTCCCGGACGCGGGAATCACGATGGTGATGAAGTACAGGTTGCCGAGCGCGACGGCCGCGAGTGCCACAGCCGAAACGCGTCCCACCATGAGCGTATCGACCACGCCCATCGCCATCAGTCCCACCTGCGCCAACACCACTGGCAGAGCCAGTCGTGTCATGGCGACGAGTTCGGTGCGATGAGGGAGACGCATAGGGTGTGTGAGCGGATCGGGGTGAAAGGTGTACAAGGCTAAGTTATGCGCATGCTTCTCCTCCGTCCCGCGGTGGCATCCTGCTTCGCGATCGCTGCTCTCGCTTCGACCCTCTCGGCGCAACATGGAGGACACGACATGTCCGCCATGGACGGCGACAGCACGCGATCGACGGTGCACGTCATGGCGCAGGCGATTCCACTCGTCACGCGCGCGGCCCCTTCGGCCGGCGGCACGGACCAAACCCAGTTCGCCGTCACGCAACTCGTCGTGATGGCGCGCGCCAGCTTTCTGCGGAACCACGCCCAGTTGAGCGCTGCGCTGAACGGCGAAGGGCTCACCATGAAGGAGGGCGAGCTCAATACCGGCGCGTTCGGCGAAGGCTTCGTCGATCGTCGACACCCGCACACCTACCTCCATGAGCTCATGCTCACCGCACGTGGCTCTGCGGGGCCTCTGTCGTACTCGGCAACGGCGGGACGTGGCTTTGCCTCGTTCGGCACCGACGATCCGATGATGCGACCGCTCGTGAAGTATCCGATCAATCATCACCTCTCGCAGATCCTCGAGCGACCTGCGCTCATCGGAGCCCTGCGGCTCGGGCCCGCCATTCTCGAAGGTTCGACCTTCGGTGGCGACGAGCCGTCGAGTCCTTCGTCGTTTCAGCGCATGGATCGCTTCGGTGATTCGTGGGCGGCTCGAGCGACGCTGCTGCCCGTCGCGGGCGCTGAGTTCCAGGCGAGCTACGCGCGCGTCGCCTCGCCCGAGGAGTCCGGAGGGCACGGTCTCGATCAGCGCAAGCAAAGCATCTCGGCGCGCGCCGCCACGAGCGACGGCGGCCGGTACGTGCTCGCCGAGTGGGCGCGAACGCTCGAGCGTGACCACGACCGCGACGTGAACGTCTTTGGCTATGAGAGCGCACTCGTGGAAGGATCGCTTCGCGGCGGTCCGCTCACCGTGGCGTTCAGGCTCGAGCAAACCGACAGGCCGGAAGAGGAGCGACTCGCCGACCCGTCACGCACGCCACGTCCCGCGTCGGACCTGCACATCAATGGCATCACCAGGTGGAGAGTGGCGACACTCCAGATCGCCGCGCCATCGGTGACGCGCGGTGCATTTTCCGGATTCCCCTTCGTGGAGCTGGCGCGCCTCTCGGCCGCGGCGCGCGACTCACGGTCCTTCTTCACCCCACAGCGGTTGTACGGCACGTCCGACTTCTGGATGGTCACCGCGGGGTTTCGACTCCGCCTTGGCGATGCACACTCGCGCATGGGACGTTACGGCGTTGCTCTTCCCACTCTGCACTGATTCCTCGATGCGCTTTGGCCTTCAAACGGTAGCTCCCGTCGCCTTCGCCCTCGCCGTCGCGTGCTCGTCGTCGGACACCATCGTGCCCTCCGATACGTCGAAGGTCGCCGGCACTCCAGTAACGATGACAGTGCTGGGGCGCGGCGACTTCAGGCCGATTCGCACGACAGGCGAGATCTTCGTACGCGGAACCACGGCGTACACCACCACGTGGGGCAACGCGGCCGCAGCGGCGAGCGCGTTCTACATCTGGGACGTGACGGGAGACACGCCGCGCCTCGTGGATTCGGTCACCGTCGACAATGCGCGCACGCTTGGCGACGTCGCCGTGAGCGACGACGGCTCACTTCTCATCGTGGCCACGGAGTCGCCGGGTTCGCTCGTGGTCTACAGCCTCGCGGACCCGCGGCACCCTGTGATGGTGTCGCGCATGGCGGCGGGTCTCGCACTTGGCGTGCACACCGCGGAAGTCGGCCGAGTGAACGGAAAGCTGTACGCATTCCTGTCCATCGATCCTGGCAGCGGTGTGGGCGGACAACTGGTGATCGTCGATCTCTCGGTGCCTTCCAGTCCGCAACAGGTATTCACTCAGGTCGTGGGCCGACCGACCATTCACGACACCTTTGTGCGTGATGGCCTGCTCTACCTCGCGCTCTGGTCCGATGGCGTCGCCATCTGGGACATCGGCGGCGGATCGCTCGGCGGCACCGTCGCTGCGCCAAAGGAGATCGGTCGCCTGCTCACGGTCAACGGCCATGTCCACAACATCTGGTGGCTGAAGGATCCGGTCACGAACATCACGCGATATGCCTTCATCGGCGAGGAGAGCCCCGGATCGGTGGGCGCCTCATCGTCCGGCGACGTCCACGTCGTTGACGTCAGCACCATGAGTGCGCCGAAGGAAGTCGCGTTCTACACCACGGCCGGTGCGGGCACGCACAACTTCTCCGTCGATGAGCCGAATGGAATCCTCTACGCCGCGTACTATAACGGCGGCGTCCGCGCGCTCGACGTGCGCGGCGATCTCGGCACGTGTACCGCCGCGCAGAAGTCCACTCCGATAAACGGCACCGTCGCCCTCTGCGATCTTCGCAAGATGAACCGCGAGCTGGGCATCGGATTACTGGACAGGGGTAACTCTGTCTACGTTTGGGGTGTCCAATACCTCAACGGCCTGGTCTATGCCTCGGATATGCAAAACGGCATCTGGAAACTTCGTGCGGTGAGCCGACCGTAGTACCCCGATCGGGGCGTGCCCAGATGCGCCCCGATTCAGTACATTGCCAGTGACCGGGCGCGCGTCCGTGCCTCCGGGGCCCTCCTTCTGAGGTCGTTCGAATGCTTCGCCCGCGCACCGCAGCTGTCGCTTCGCTGCTGCTCCTCCCGATGGCTGCTGGGGGCTTCCTGCTCCAGGGCTCCCCGGCGACCCGCACGACGCCGCGCCTGTTCGACCAGGTGCTCTCGATCGTGGCGAATCGGTATGTCGATTCGCTTCAGGGGCAGGCGATCTTCGAGAAGGCCGCACGCGGACTCGTGCGCGAGCTCAACGACCCATACAGCGAACTGCTCGCGCCCAAGGCGAACGAGGAGTTCAACCGTCAGGTCGGCGGTCGCTACGGTGGCGTCGGCATGTTGCTCGAGGAGCAGAAACCCAACGGCATCACGCGCATCGTCGTCGCACGCGTCTTCCCGCACACGCCGGCCGAAGAGGGCGGCGTGCTCGAGGGCGATATCATCACGCGTGTGGATACGATGGCGGTTGCAGGCGACATCAAGATCGACCAGGTGTCCAACGCCCTTCGCGGCACGGTTGGCACGCCGGTGAACGTCACGTACGCGCGGCCCAGTGTGCCCGAACCCATCAAGCTGACCTTCAAGCGCGCCATCGTGCACGTGCCGGCGGTTGCGTACGCAACGCTCGTCGGCGATCACATTGGATATATCCCGCTGCAGACATTCAACGAGAACACTGCGGAAGAAGTCGAAGCTGCGGCCACCAAGCTCGTGTCGCAGGGCGCGAAGGGCCTTGTCCTCGACCTTCGGGACAACGGTGGTGGCATCGTCGAGCAGGCGCTCGCCGTCAGCTCGCTCTTCCTCAAGGACGGCCAGCCGATCGTGAATGTCCGCGGCCGCAACACGCCGGATGAAACGGCGCGCGCCTCGAGCGATCACCTCGCCACGCAGCCGCCGCTCATCATCCTTACCGACGGCAACAGCGCCTCCGCCAGCGAGATCGTCGCCGGCGCGCTGCAGGATCACGACCGCGCGCTCGTCCTCGGAACCACGAGCTTCGGCAAGGGACTCGTGCAGTCGCTCTTCCCGCTCGACGGCGGCTACGCGCTCAAGATCACCACCGGCAAGTGGTATACGCCGAGTGGCCGCAGCATCCATCGCGAGCGGAAGCTGCTCGCCGACGGACGCCTGGTCGAGACGAAGCCCGACTCGCTCGAGACCGAGGCAGAAAAGAAGGCCAAGCCGGCGTTCAAGTCGGACGCGGGGCGCACCGTCTACGGTGGTGGCGGCATTACGCCGGATGTCATCGTTCCCGATGACACGCTCTCCACCGCCGAGCAGGAGTTCTATCGCGCGATGGCGCCGAAGGCGCAGGCGTTCATCACGACGCTCAATCAGTACGCGTTCGAGCTCAAGAACTCGCCGCGCGACTTCACCGTCACGCCGGCGTGGCGCACCGAGCTTCGTCGTCGCTTCACTGCCGCTGGCGTCATCATCGACCCCAAGCACGAAGCGGTGACGCCCAAGCTGCTCGACCGCGAGCTCGATCGTCGCATCGCGCGGCTGGTCCTCGGTGACGCGGGTGCGAAGATTCGCAACCTCCAGGATGATCACCAGCTCTCGAAGGCCGTGTCGCTGCTGACGACTTCACGCACGCAGAACGCGCTGCTCGCTACCGCGCAGTCGTCCGTGAGCCCGGTGAAGGCCTCGCCGCAGCAGTAGCACACATGGGCGCCGAGGCGAAGACGACGTTGAAGGTGGGCCGCCAGACATTCGCTGGCACGGCCCACCTCGAGAGCACCGAGCTTCGCTTTCGCGGTGAGGCCTCACTTCGCATCCCGCTCACAAGCGTGAGCGAAGTCGTCGTGAAGAAAGGTGCGCTCCACATCACGCATGCAAACGGCGTCGCGGTGCTCGCACTTGGCGATCTCGCTTCCGAGAAGTGGGCCGAGCGCATTCGCTCGCCTCGCTCGCTGGCCGACAAGCTCGGCGTAAAGAGCGGGATGTCCGTCGCCGTGCTGGGCATGGAAGACGAGGCCATCCTCGCCGATCTGGCGAGCCGCGGCGCGGCGCTGGTCGCCGATGAGGTGCCCGCGAATTGCCCGCTCGTACTCTGGCGCGTGACGAAGCCGGCCGCGCTCAGCAAGCTGTCGTCCATCGGCAAGCGCATCGCGCGCGACGGCGCCATCTGGGTCATCCACCCGCGCGGGGATGCGTCGGTGGCGGACACGGTGATCTTTGCGGCAGGAAAGGACGCAGGGCTTACGGCGACCAAGGTCGTGCGCTTCTCCGAGACCGATACGGCCGAGAAGCTGGTCATCCCGCGCGTCGCGCGCTGACGCCGTTCCCGAAGCTGGTCTCACGATTCTGAAGAGGCCGCCGATACTCTTTCGGTCCATCGGCGCCGCGCTCGAGCACCACGCTGCGTGGTGGCGGGTTGAAGTACTTCGAGTTCACGGGCACGCAATCGGCGGCGCAGCTCCTGCGTCTCGAGACCAACGGCGGCGGGTTGCCGTCGGCAGATTTGCGCATCGCGATCGCGCGACTCCAGTGATTAGGATGATGGAAGGATAGGAGGATAGGGATTCCACAGGGAGTTCCTATCCTCCCATCCTCCTCTCTTCCTATCCTCCCTTGCTGCTCACGAAATGGCTGAGTTCCAAAAGGATCCCTCGCCGACGACGGCGACCGAGCACGCGATTTCCGTAACGCGCACAGCACGGTACTACACGCTCGGCCCCACGCACGGTTTTCCGCGCGAGATCTGGTTCGTGTGCCACGGTTACGGACAGCTTGCGGGCCGGTTCGTCGAGCAGTTCGCGCCAATCGACGACGGCAATCGGCTGATCGTTGCACCCGAAGCGCTCTCGCGCTTTTACCTCGACTCCATTCCCGAGCGTCGCAACCAGCGTGCGCCGCGCGTGGGCGCCACGTGGATGACGCGCGAAGCGCGCGAGGACGAGATCGCGGACTACGTCGCATATCTCGATCAGCTGGCGCACGAGACGAAGCATCACCTCGCCGGTGCGTCACCGCGCATCGTCGTCGTCGGCTTCTCGCAGGGCACGGCGACGGTGTGTCGGTGGCTCTCGACGAGCGACGTCCGCGCCGATCACCTCGTGCTATGGGGCGGGTCGATTCCACCGGAGCTGGACCTGGCCGCGTGGGCGGATCGGCTCCAAGGTGCGCACATCACGCTCGTCGCGGGCGAGAGCGACGAATACGCGACGCCGAAGGTCGTGGCGGGTGAAGCGGAGCGGCTCTCCGAAGCGGGCGTCGAGTTTACGCTGCATCGCTTCGTCGGTGGCCACGCCATCGATCAGGCCGCACTCGAAACGCTGGCCGCGAAGTTCTCCGGGCACTAGGTGAGAGCGCCTACTTTCGCCGGTCGTCCCTGAACCGCTCGATCTCTCGGCGGTCGCGCTTCGTGGGGCGTCCCTTCTCCTCGTAGACGAAAGCGGCGGGCGCCATCCGCAGCTGCTCCGACAGTTTTTCGCGGGCGGCGATGCTGGCAGCGGTCTCCTCGTACAGCGTCTGCGCCACGCTCGCCGGCCCTCGGCGTTCCGAGAGGCCGCGGACCGTCACCACGTGCTCGTATGGGCCAAGGCGGATGCGAATCTCGTCGCCGATCTGGACCATCTTCGCGGGCTTCACGCCGTCGCCATTGAGCGACACCTTGCCGCCTCCGACGGCGTCTGCCGCGAGCGAGCGCGTTTTGAAGAAACGGGCCGCCCAGAGCCACTTGTCGATCCGTGTTTTGTCCATGGTGGAGATCGTTTTGTCCATCGTGGAGATATAGAGGCTTGTCAGGGGCGCTCGCTACGCTCGCTTATGGGGCGCGTCGTGCTTCGCACGCACGCTTACGGGGCGCTCGCTGCGCTCGCTCATGGCCGAGCGTTCCGGGTTGGTAGCGAGCCCAAGCGCCCATAGGCCGCCGCTTGACGGCGGCTGCCCGGGACTTGATCCGTATCCTACGCACGACTATACTTCGATATCGAATCATCCCATGCCGACCGATGCCGACACATTTCAAGGGGACAGCAGCAGAAGTCCTCGCACTCGATACGATCATCAAGCTGAATCGGAGCGTCAACGCGCTTCAGACGCACCTCGTGCCCGCCATCCAGAAGGACTTCGGCATCACCGAGAGCCAGTTTGCCGTTCTCGAGGTGCTGCACCATCTGGGACCGCTGTCGCAGGGCCAGATTTGCCACAAGATCCTTCGGAGCGGCAGCAACGTCACCACAGTGGTGGACAACCTCGAACGCGATGGGCTGGTGCGCCGAGATCGAGACGAGGCTGATCGTCGCGTGCAGATAGTGACGCTGACGGAGCAGGGCCGGAGTCTGATCGTCGACGCTTTTCCAACCCACGTGGCCAGAGTGACGACGCTGATGGGCGTGCTGTCGACCGTCGAGCAGAAAGAACTCAGCCGCATCTGCCGCAAGCTGGGAAGGAGCGTTCCACAATAGAAGGCCGAGCGCGATAAGCGAACGAAAGCTCGGCAAAGTATTTCGATGTCTCAATATTTTTCAGAGGAGTGTGTAGTATGCGTACCAATGTGAGCAGTATCGAAACGACGGTCATCGGACACGCGGCTGAAGCAGCAGAGCGCCGTCGCTCGGTCAGGCAGTACGAGTCCACCGCGATCCTCGACTCCGATCTTCGCGAGCTCCTGCGTCTCGCCGGCCGTGCGCCGTCCGCCTACAACGTGCAGCCCTGGCGGTTCGTGGTCGTCCAGGATGCCGAGCTGAAGGCACAGCTTTCCGCCGCGGCGTACGGACAGCAGCAGATCGTCAGGGCACCGGCAACGATCGTGATGTACAGCGACATGGAGAGCGCGCTCGAACGCATGCCGGACTCGATGCATCCCGACATGCCGCAGGAGAAGCGCGACGCTGGTGTCGAGAGCTTCCGCGCGCAGTTCGCCAGCCAGACGGTCGAGGAGCGCGAGAACTGGGGCAACGCGCAGTCCAACATCGCGCTGGGCTACCTCTTGCTGCTGGCGGAGTCGATGGGTCTGGCGACGTCGCCGATGCTTGGCTTCGAGCCGGAGAAGGTTAAGGCGCTGCTCGGACTTCCCGCGCACGTTCGTATCCCGGCGCTGATCTCGATCGGCTACGCAGCGGAAGAGGGCTTCCGTCCGCACCGCCTGCCCGTCGAGACGCTCGTCGAATTCAGGTAAGCTCACTCGGTCGGGATGACAGCTCGTCGCCATGCCTACATCTCTCGGAATTCATCACGTCACCGGCATCGCCCGCAACGCACAGCAGAACGTCGACTTCTACGCGGGCGTCCTCGGTCTCAGGCTGGTGAAGAAGACCGTCAACTTCGACGATCCCGACTCGTACCATCTGTACTACGGCGACGAGCTGGGATCGCCGGGCAGCGTTCTCACTTTCTTCCCTTGGCCGCGCGCACTCAGTGGCCGGGCCGGAGTCGGTGAGGTTGCCGTCACGTCGCTCGCGATCGCACCGCGCTCGATCGGCTACTGGCTCGAGCGCTTCGTAACGAAGGGCGTCGAGCACGCCGTGCCCACGCGCCGCTTCGGCGAGAGTGTCATTGCATTCAAGGATCGCGATGGGTTGCAGCTCGATCTCGTCGCGACCGAGTCGGCGGACGGTCGTGGCCATTGGAGCGGCGGCTCGGTGCCGGCAGAGCATGCCATCCATGGCGTGCATTCGGTCACGCTGTGGGAGCATTCGCTCGAGCGTACGGAGCAGGTGCTCGTGAATGGGCTCGGCTTCAGCAAGCTATCGACAGAAGACACGACGACGCGTTTCGTCATCGGTGATGGAGGTGCGTCCAGGATCGTCGACGTGCGCGTCGTCGGTGGCTTTCTCGCGCCGATTGGCGGCGCAGGGACGATCCATCACGTTGCCTTCAGGGCAGAGAACGACGCGGCCGAACTCGAGCTGAGAAACACTGTGATAGGCCTCGGCATGCATCCGACGCCGGTGATCGATCGCGAATACTTTCATTCGGTCTATTTCCGCGAGCCGGGTGGCGTGCTCTTCGAGCTTGCCACAGATGCGCCAGGATTCACGGTGGATGAGACGCTCGACGCACTCGGTACAGCGCTCAAGTTGCCGCCGCAATACGAAGCAAGACGCGCGGAGATCGAGCAGAGGCTCGCTCCCATTCATGAACCACTGATGCCGCCGCTGCTCGGCATCCACGAAAGCGATACGGTAACGTCATGAGTGCGATCGATCTTCACGTGCATCGTTGGGTTCCACCGGAAAGTCCGGGACTTCCGACGCTATTGCTGTTGCACGGCACCGGTGGTGACGAGAACGACCTGCTGCCTCTCGGGCGTCAGCTTCTTCCCGGTGCCGCGATGCTCAGCCCACGGGGCAACGTGCTGGAGCAGGGAGCGCCTCGATTCTTTCGCCGGCTTGCCGAAGGCGTGTTCGACATCGACGATCTGCATCGCCGCACGGACGAGCTGGCGGATTTCGTGGCAGCGGCGTCGACGGAATATGGGATCGATCCGAAGTCGCTGTACGCAGTTGGCTACTCGAACGGTGCGAACATCGCCGGCAGCACGCTGTTGTCGCGGCCAGCCGTGTTGGCGGGCGGTGTGCTCTTTCGCGCGATGGTGCCGTTCGAGCCCGCGACGACGGTGCCGCTGTCGGGCAAGCGTGTGCTGATCAGCGCTGGTAAGCTCGACCAGATGATCTCTCCCGCCGGCACCGAGCGGTTGGCGACGATCCTTCGCGGCGCGGGAGCCGACGTGGACCTGGAGTGGCAACCCACCGGTCACGGTCTTACAGCCGGCGACCTGAAAGCAGCACAGCGATTCTTCGCGGCGGTTCCTTAAGCGACTCGCCAGCGTCCTGGCTGGTCGCTCAGGGTCCGAGGAGAGCTGCTGGTACCACGGCGATGCCGTCATGACGTCGATACGCGTGAGGCCCCGTGTTCACGACGACGGCATCCAGCGCATCATCGCCCAGCTGCACCTGCAGCCAGCGAAGATGCCGGACATCATCATCGGTTACCGTGTCGCTCAGCTTTACTTCGATTGCGAGCACACGATGGTCGTCGCGCTCGATGATCAGGTCGATCTCCTGCCGGCCTTGCAATGTTCGAAGGGTCCGTACGTGTGCTTCGGCGGCTTGCGCGTAGACGCGTACAGAGAGTGTGACGAGCGACTCGAACAGCTGCCCGAGGAGCGCTCCATCGCGTGGTCCGGCTCCAGGCGCTGCCATCCCGTTCAAGAGCGCTCGGGCGTCTGCCCCCAGAAGGCGCGCGGCAAGCGCCGGGTCGGCGAGATGGTGCTTCGGCGCCTGCGCGACGCGCGTCTGGTGATTTCGCGTTGGCGCCCATCCGGGGACGGGCTCGATGAGCCACAGGCGACGAAGAATGTCGTGGTAGGATGTCACGGTGCCACGGTTCGGAACCTCACCGTCACCGCTCGTTGCAGCGTTGCGGATCCTGTCCAATGAGGTCGTTCTCGCGGTAGCCGCCGCGTACGCCTCCATCCAGCGCTTCAGTGTGTCAGGGCGCCGGACGGTGTATCCCTGTTCGTGGATGTCACGGTCGACTATGCGATTCAGGTAGCCATCGAGACTCGCGCGCAACGCGCGTCCGGTGAGATGATAGAGGCCGGGGAATCCTGAGCGGACGATCTCCTCTGTGTACGCGGTGAGCGTGATGGGAGAGACGCCGCTCACTGGAGGCTTCGACCCCGTCAGAAGTTCGCACATGCTGACCGTGGGATCGACGAGGCCCCTCTCGCTCAATGCCAACGGTCGCATGCGGAGCGTGACGATTCGCGCCGCGCCGCTGTGGGTGGGCAAATTCGCCGGGACCGCGGAGCCAGCGAGCAGATACCGTCCCGGTGGAGCGCCCTCGTCGACTGCCCGGCGCACCGCATCCCAGACCGACGGAACGTGCTGCCATTCGTCGATGAGCACGGGCGGAGGCGCTCGAGTGACGACCGATTGGTCCGCTGCGGCTATCTCACGTTGCGCAGGATCATCGAGACGGAACACGGTCGTTGCGCGGCGCGCAGCCGTCGCGGTTTTGCCGACGCCCTTTGGGCCCTCCATGGCCACTGCTGGCAGGTCCTGCAGCAACTCATCGAGCTCGCGGTCGACTACGCGTGGGGTGTAGGTCACGTTGAAGGCCGTCTTGACGAGTTTGGCAGATTATTACTGGACTGTACTGCACAGAAAGTATCGCATCTGTTGTACAATTTCAACAACAACTAACATACAATATTTCTGAAATATAACATACAATATTTCCAATTCCTACCATACAATAATCACAAACAACGACGTCCGCAGTTGGCCCAAATCATCTCTTCGCCTCAGACGATGCCGCGCACTTCCGGCGACCTACGCCACCTTTTCCATCATCCCTTGACCTGAAGACTGAAGCGAGTAACTTACTGACCAGTCATTAAGAGTTGCCGGGAACCTTATCCCATGATCCCCAGTTCCTGACCAGTCAGTTACTTAGCCCAAATGTCCGAAGCCGCTACTGAACCACGCTGGCGCCGCCTCCCAGAGGAACGCCCCAAACAGATCCTCGACGCCGCACTCTCGGTTTTCGCGGAGCGCGGCCTCGCCGCGGCCAGGCTCGAGGACATCGCCAAGCTCGCCGGCCTCTCCAAGGGCACCATCTATCTCTACTTCCCCAACAAGGAAGAGCTCTTTCGAGAGGTCGTGAGGACGACGGTCGTCGCGTACATCGCTCGCGCCGAGGCGTCCTTCCAGGCAGAGACCGACCCGATGCAGAGCCTGCTCACGTGGATCGACGGATACTGGAACTGGGTTCGCTCGCCCGTGTTTCCCGCCATCCATCGGCTGGTGAGCTCCGAGCTCCGCAACTTCCCCGATCTCGCCGAATTCTATGCCACCGAAGTCATCGAGCGGGCGCACCGGCTGGTTCGGGGCATTCTGGAACGCGGCATGAACGCTGGAGTCTTCCGTCGAATGGACCCACTCGTTGCCGCACGCATGCTCAGCGCGGTCTGCATCACGCACGCGAACTGGTACCATCAGCGGAACACCTTCAAGTCGATCGCGCACATCCCGGATGACGTTCTGCTCGACCAGATCCGCGACTTCTTTCTCAATGCCATGCGTCCGGACACCCCGTACGCCACTCAGCACGCCTGACATGAACCGCCTTTTCTTCCGTCGTCAAATTTCCATTGGACTCACGCTCGCGCTCATCGCTGCGCTCGTGGCGTTCTTCGCGCGCACCGCCTCGGCCCAACAGCCGGTTGCGAGTGACACCACCATCCGACTCACGCTCGGCGACGCGGTGCGTCTTGCCGCGCGGCAGAACGCCGCCGTCGAGGGCGCACGCGCCCGCGTCGACGCAGCGGAAGCGCGCGTCACGCAAAAGCGCTCCGATCTGCTGCCGAATCTCTCGGCCGCCGTCGCCGAGCGCGGCAGCACGATCAACAGCGCGACCTTTCCGATCGACTTCCCAAGCGCGCCCGGCCAGCAGCCGCTGTTCGATCCGCGCGGCAGCATCCTCGGTCCGGTGAACGCGTTCGACGCGCGCGCGCGCGTATCGCAGACGTTGTATGATCCGGCCGCGCGCACACGCGTGCTGGGGGCTCGTACGGATGTCGCCGCCGCGAACGCGGACGTCGGCAACGTTGCCGACATGGCGGCAGGGAACGCGGCCAACGCGTACCTCGCCGTCCTTCGCGCCGACGCCGTGTACGCCGCGCGCGTCGCTGACTCGACGCTCGCATCAGAGCTCGTCGGCATCGCGCAGGATCAGCTCCGTGCCGGCACGGGTGTCGCGCTGGACGTGACGCGCGCGCGCTCGCAGCTCACCGGTGCTCGCGCTCAGCTCATCACCGCACGCAACGAGCGCGATCGCACGCGCATCGACCTCGCCCGCACGCTTGGCCTGCCACTCGTGCGCTTCGAGCTCGTCGATGCGCTTGCCTCGCTGCCGGCGAACGTAACGCCAAACGAAGTTGTCGCGATGGATGCTGCCTCGCACAACAGAAAGGATGTGCAGTCGCTCGAGCTCCGGGCGCAGTCGGCACGCCAGCAAGCGGACGCGATCCGCGGTGAGCGTCTTCCCACCGTCGGTGTCTTCGCGGACGAAGGGTTGAGCCAGCGCAACGGCCGCAGCTATCTGCCAACGTACGACTGGGGCATCCAGCTCTCGCTTCCGATCTTCGATGGCTTCCGCCGCGAAGGACGTGTGGCGGAGCAGGTATCGACGGCACGTGATCTCGAGATTCGTGCGCGCGATCTTCGCTCGCAGGTGGAAGCCGACGTCCGCTCGGCGGCGCTCAACCTTCGCTCGTCGAGTGAGGCCGTTGCAGCGTCCCGCGAGCGCCTGTCGCTCGCCGAGCAGGAAGTGTCGCAAGCTCGCGAACGGTTCCAGGCCGGCGTGTCCGGCAACGCAGACGTCATCACTGCTTCGATCACGTTGAACCTGGCGCGTACACAGCTCGTCGACGCGCTCACGTCCTATCAGGCATCACGCGTTGCACTCGCGCGCGCGCAGGGCTCGATCGCCACGCTCGACTGATCAAACATCATTCATCGCTCGACCGTCATTTCTCGCACGCCATCAGACATGTCTACCGCTACGCAACCGCAGAGCAGCGCCCCGATTCAGAGAGTCACCGCCGATCCGGCGCCGGCACCGAGCAACACCAAGGGCCGAATCGTCCTCGCGCTCGTCGTCATCGCGGCGATCCTCGGCCTGGGCTGGGGCGTGAAGCAGTGGCTTTACGGCCGCACGCACGAGTCCACCGACAACGCGCAGGTCGATGGCCATCTCGTTCCGGTCCTGGCGAAGGTCAGCGGCTACGTCACCGCGGTGAACATCGCGGAGAACGACCGCGTTCGACTCGACTCGACGTTGGTGCGCATCGACGAGCGGGAATACGCGGTGAAGCTGGCGCAGGCGGATGCGGATCTTGCCGCAGCGCGCGCGGCGGCTGGTGGACGCGGTGTGGAAGGGCAGGCCGAAGCGATGGTGCAGACGGCGACGGGGCAGCGTGCTGCACTCGACGCGAACATCGTCGCCGCCCAGGCCAATGCAACGAAGGCCGAGGCTGACCTCGTGCGCATGCGTGAGCTCGTGGCCAAGCAGGTCGTGTCGCGGCAGCAGCTCGATGCGGCGCAGGCGGCTTCCGATGCAGCACGCGCGCAACTCTCGTCGGCGCAGCGGTCGGCGGGTGCAGCGGGTGCAGGCATCGTGAATGCGCAGGCGGGCGTTCGCCTGGCACAGGCGCGGCTCGCGTCGGCGCAGGCGTCGCGCGATAACGCGCAGCTGCAACTGTCGTATACGAAGGTCGCGGCACCGGTGGCGGGCATCATCTCGCGCAAGCAGATCGAAGTGGGCCAGCTCGTGCAGGCGGGTCAGCCGCTGCTCACGATCGTGTCCGACACGGGCGTGTGGGTGACGGCGAACTTCAAGGAGACGCAGCTCTCCGACCTGAAGGTCGGCCAGGTTGCGGAGCTCGACATCGACGCGTACGGCGGCTGTCATGCGAAGGGCGTCGTCGAGAGTTTGAGCGCGGCGACCGGTGCGAAGTTCGCGCTCCTGCCGCCCGACAACGCGACGGGCAACTTCACGAAGGTCGTGCAGCGCGTTCCGGCACGCATCAAGGTTACCGAGGGATGCGGCAATGACCATCCGCTGCGTCCGGGAATGTCCGTATTCGCGCACGTCGCCACGAAGTAAGTAGTCTCGCGTCCTCGCGAGGGTACACGAATGGCAACAATAACTGTTCGGCCCGGCGGCGCGTACGGCGAGGCGACCGACCGTTCCGGTCAGCCCGCCGGCGCGCGCGTCGTGGCTGACGACAAATACAAGTACAAGTACCTCATCGCGATTGCGGTGACGTTGGCGGCCGTGCTCGAGCTCATCGACACGTCCATCGTGAACGTCGCCATTCCGCACATGATGGGGAATTTCGGCGCGACGCTCGATGAGATCTCGTGGATCAGCACCGGCTACATCATCGCGAACGTCATCGTCATTCCGCTCTCGAGCTGGCTGTCGGGATACTTTGGACGCAAGCGCTATCTCACGTATTCCATCCTGCTGTTCGTTGCTGCGTCGTTCTTCTGTGGCGCAGCGACGACGCTCGGCGGACTCATTTTCTGGCGTGTGGTGCAGGGACTCGGGGGCGGCGCGCTGTTGTCGACGGCGCAGTCCACGCTGTTCGAGGCGTTTCCGCCGAAGGAAGTCGGCATCGGTCAGGCGATGTTCGGCGTCGGCGTGATGGTTGGTCCGACGATTGGACCAACGCTCGGCGGCTATATCGTCGACAACCTGAACTGGCCCTGGATCTTCTACATCAACATCCCGCTCGGCCTGTTCGCGGCGTTCATGGTCTTCACGTACGTGCACGACTCGGAACATCAGGAGAAGGCCACCACGATCGACGGTACCGGCATCCTGCTGCTGGCGCTGTGTGTCGGCTCGCTGCAATGGATGCTCGAGCGCGGTGAGCGATTCGACTGGTTCGATTCGCGGTTCGTGACGGTGCTTGGTATCACGGCGCTCGTGTCGTTCGTGCTGCTCATCTGGCGTGAGCTGACGATCGACGAGCCGGTCATCGACCTGCGCGTGTTGACGAACCGACAACTCGCCGCCGGTGTGACGATGGGCGCGTTCCTTGGCTTCGCGCTTTATGGCTCGGTGTTCGTGCTGCCCGTATTCCTGCAGGGACTGCACGGCATGACGGCGAACCAGACGGGGATGATCATCCTGCCTGGTGCGCTCGCGTCGGCGTTCACGATGGCGTTCGTCGGCCGAAATTCGGCGCGGCTCGACGCGCGTTTCACGGTGCCCATTGGCGCAGGGCTGTTCTTCCTGTCGATGTGGCTGCTCTCGCGACTGACGTTCGACAGTGGAGCCCACGATCTCTTCTGGCCGCTCGTTGCTCGAGGTGTGGGGCTCGGCTTGATCTTCGTGCCGCTGACCGGTGCGACGATGGCCGAGCTGAAGCCGAATCAGCTGGCGCAGGGCACCGGCATGTTCAACTTGACGCGGCAGTTGGGCGGATCGCTCGGCATCGCGATCAGTGCGACACTCCTGTCGCGCTTCACGGCGCAGTCACGGGCGTTGCTTGCCGAGCATGTCGTGATCGGCGATCCGACGACGCTGGCGCGGGTGGATGGGATCTCGCGGATGCTGATCGCGAAGGGAATGAACGCCCTCACGGCCAAGCAGCAGGCCCTGATGATCATCGACCGGCAACTGCAGGGTCAGGCGAGCGTGCTGGCGTTCTCGAGGCTCTACCTGCTCAGCGGACTCGCGCTGCTGGTTTCGTTGCCGCTGCTGCTGTTGTTCCGCTCAGGGAAATCGCGCGGGCACGGGCCGGCGGCGCACTAGCGTCCACCGGCCCGTGCCGAGGTCACTCGCGCTTCGTCAGTGACGCGAGCACGATCCGATACTCCTTCGCTGTGGCATCGTACGCCACGGTGTAGTTCAGCGGGTAATAGCCCGGCTTCGCCCAGCGTGATGGCTGCGGCACGGCGACCGTCGCGTTCGGATGCGTCTCGAGATATGCCTTCGTGATCATCGGCTCGATGAAGATGAAACGGCCGTCGTACGAGCCGAAGATGAACGTCGA
>JAQBPV010000077.1 GCA_028287345.1 Gemmatimonadota bacterium | reverse complement strand
TGTCGCTCGCGGACGATACTCCCCGTAAACGTCGAGCCGGTCGTACCCGTGAGCTCCACGGTGTAGTACTGACCGAGCATCGACGCATCGCCGGGTATGAGCACCGACTTGAAGTCGCGTGTCCGCGTCAGCAGCATCGCCTCGCCGCGCTTGGCCTCGCGCTCAACGAGCACCTCGTGGCGAGTCCCGAGCTCACCTACATTCCGCTGGCGCGATGCACTGCGCACCGTCTCCACAAGTCGTTGCAGTCGCTCGCTCGCCACTTCGGCGGGTACGGACAGCTCGGGGGGCAGGCGCGTTGCCGGCGTGCCGTCGCGTGGCGAGAAGATGAAGGTGTACGCGTCCGCGAAGCCCACCTCGCGCACCACACTCAGCGTGTCTTCGAACTCCTCCTCCGTCTCGCCCGGAAAGCCGACGATGATGTCCGTCGTCAGGCTGACGCCGGGAATCGCGCGACGAATACGGTCGACGCAGTCGAGGTACCCCTCGCGCGTGTAGCGGCGGAGCATCCGCTTCAACATGCGCGACGAGCCGCTCTGCATCGGCAGGTGGACATGCTCGCACACCGTCGGCACCTCGGCCATCGCGCGAATGGCGCGATCGGTGAAGTCGTTCGGATGCGGACTCGTGAAGCGCACGCGCCGAATTCCCGGTACGGATCCCACGGCGCGCAGGAGGTCGGCAAAGTCGTGCGTGCCGTCGGCACGGTGCCTGGCGTGCGTCGCGTGCGCTACACGAGCCCGCACCCGAACGACTTCAGCGAGCGAGTGATCACCGCGATGGCCGAAGTGCCGACGGTGTGTGAGCACGTGCACCTACCGATGCAGAGTGGCTCATCGCGGATGCTCAAGCGCATGCTGCGGCGCTACACGCGCGAGGGCTACATGGAATGCGTCGATCGCATTCGCCGCGCGATCCCTGGCGTGTCGCTGACGACGGACATCATCGTCGGCTTTCCGGGCGAGACGGACGACGAGTTCGAGGAGACGTTGAGCGCAGTGCGCGAGGTCGGCTTCGCCGATGCGTACACGTTCATTTTTTCCCCGCGCGACGGAACGCCGGCCACGCGGTTGCCGCCAGAGTGGGCGGTGCCAGCCGAGGTGGCGAGCGAGCGGCTGCAGCGCCTCGTCGAGACGGTGCGCTCGGCGTCGCGCCAGCGGAACCTCGGCTTGCTCGGCACACGCCACGAGGTGCTGGTGGAGCGCGAGGCCAAGCGCGGCGAGTCGATGCTCATGGCCCGCACGCGCGACTTCAAGACGGTGCTCGTTCCCGGAGACGGCAGCATGCTCGGTCAGTACCTCACGGTGGAGCTCACGGGGACCACCGGGTCGACATTTACGGGGAGCATCGTGCGAGAGCGGCGGCCCCTGCCAATGGCCGGATAAGACGCTGAGCTAGAGCTCGAGCTCTCAGCGGGAGCGCCTCTAGTCCTGGAGCGCGCTCATCGGATCAGCCTTTCCAGCGCGGCGAGCCGGGCCGACCGTCGCCAGCATCGCTACGAGCCCTGTCACAAGAACGACCGCGATAAAGGTGGGTACGTCGGTCGGCGTTACACCTTCCAGCAGGCCGCGCATCGCACGGGTGAGGAAGAGCGCCGAGACGATGCCCCCAGCTAATCCCACGAGCGTTTGTGTCACTCCTCCGCGCACGCTCAACATGACGAGCTGCGCAGGCGACGCGCCTAACGCCGCTCGAATTCCGAATTCGTGCGACCGCGCGGCAACGACCTGCGCAACGATGCCGAAGATCCCGATCGATGACAGCACCAGCGCCAGTGCTCCCAGAAGCGTGAGAAGCCCCATGGCAAATCTCGGTTCTGCGATCGATGCTTTCACGACTTCGTCCATCGTTCGAATGTCGGACACGGGGATGCGTGCATCGATTTCTCGAATGACGTTGCGCACAGGGGCCGAGAGCGCGATTGGACTCCCGGCGGTCTTTACCGTGAGGCTGAAGTTCCGTGTGATGTTGCCAGTCGTCCTCGCGAATTGCGCGGCCGGAGCATAGAACTGCGCTTTCACTTCGCGCGTGAGTCCATTGTGATGCACGTTGGACACAACGCCGACGATGTGATAGGCGAGCGAATCCGGTGCGTTGCCAAGGCGCACGCTCCGGCCAAGCGGATTACGTCCATTGAGGTACAGCTCGACAAATCGCTCATTGACGACCAGGGCCAGCGGCGCGTTCAAAACGTCGCGAGAATCGAAGTACCTGCCTTGTTTGAGCGGTAGCCGCATCACCTCGAAATAGCCCGGTCCGACCGTCTGCCAGTCGGCCGGCGTCCCGGTATTCGGCGGCGGCACATAGCCCTCCACCTGAATGCCCCAGTCACCCATCTCACTTGAGAGTGGAAGGCTGCGCACGATTCCGACGGCCGACACCCCCGGAAGCGCCGCCGCGCGACGAGTGAGCTCGTCCTGAAACCGCGCCACCGCGACGGAATCCGGGTAGAAGGCGGCCGGCGCAGACAGCCGCATGGTGAGGACGTTTCTGGGGTCGAACCCTGCATCGACCGCGAACAGGTTGGCCACCGTGCGCACCATCAGTCCTGCGCCACATACGAGTACCACGGCTAGCGCGATCTCCGTGGACACGAGCGCCTGGCGCCATCGAATCCGGGCGGCACCGGATGTCGCGCCACGACCACCTTCCTTCAATTCACCAGCAGGCGCAATGTTGCTCGCCTGTAATGCGGGCAGCACTCCCGCGAGCATCGCGGCGAGCAGCGACGTTGCTACCGCGAAGCCAAGCACCGCCGGGTCGAGTCGCGCCTCGGTGAAGCGCGGCAAGTTCAGCGGTGCCGTCACGCGCACGAGCCATACGCTCGCTGCGGCGAGGCCAATTCCACAGACGCCTCCAACGCTCGCGAGTACCGTACTTTCCGTCAACAGCTGGCGCATGAGACGCCGCTGGCTTGCGCCGAGCGCGACGCGTACCGCGAGCTCACGCCGGCGTGCCTCGCCGCGTACGAGCATCAGCCCCGCCACGTTGGCGCACGCAATGAGCATGACGAATCCAACGGCGATGAACACAATGATGAGCGCCGTCTTGATGCGGCCTGTCACTTGCTCCGCAACCGAGATTGTAAAAGCGCGAAACTGCATCGTAGCGGGGACGCTGCCGTCGGCGACCCTGAGCTTGTAGAACGCCTGCAATTGTGCGTTGGCCGCTTCGGTCGTCGCGCCCGGCTTCAGCCGGGCAACACCATAGAATCCGTGACTGCCGCCCCCCGGCGTAAATGCCGGACCTTCGGTGGCGCCGTTCTGTTCGGCGTTCGTCGCCAATGGCAACCATGCGAGCGATGGGCCATCCCCATCGAAGTCGAGCGGAAGCCTGAACCCCTCAGGCATCACTCCAACGATCGTGTATGCGTTGCCGTTGACTTGCACCGTTTTGTTGAGGACATCCAGTGCTCCGTTGAATCGTCGTTGCCACAGCGCGTGGCCAATCACGATGACGTTGGCACCATTGGGCCGGTCTTCTTCCGCACTGAATCCACGACCGAGCACCGGCGTGACGCCGAGAATACTGAACAGATCGTGCTGAACGCGCCCGACGCGAATCCGCTCGGGCTGGTCCCCCTCGGTGAGATTGACTGCGCCGTCCGTGAAGATTGCCGCATTCTCGATCGCGGGTATCTCCGTCTCATACGCCTCGTATTCATCATACGACAGCCACGTTCGGTCATAGCCCTTCCACGCGCTCCAGATCATCGCAATGCTCTCTGGATTGCGATATGGAAGCGGCGTCAGCAGAACAGCTTTTACGACACTGAACATCGCCGTCGTCGCGCCAATGCCAAGCGCGAACGTCAGCACAGCCACAGCGGTGAATGCGCGATGCTTCGCCAACGAGCGCGTCGCGTGGCGAACGTCCTGGCGCAGGTCGTCGAGCCAGTGGCTTCGGAGTTCGTCGGCGTGGCGGTGCGACATTGACTGTCCAGGTCGGGGTGGGTTGGCCGGTCGGCGCATGGAAACCGGCCTCGATGGGTGGACAGTCGAGAGATCCAAATGGGTTGAATGCGCAGTTGTTGGCCTTTTGATCCGCCCTGCGATGAGTCGATGACGTAGCCGGCGCATCGACACGCGACACTGAGGAATGCCGCTCTTCGCGTGGTCAGTGCTCGTGTATTCCGCGGCGCTCATTGTCGCGCTGAGTCAAGGCGCGCCACAGCGGCTCATCATCGGCTCGCTGGCGCTGCTTTCGGCCGCGATGTGTGCCCTGACTGGCCGACGCGTGGCTGCGACAGTCAGCGCGATCGCCGCCGGCGCCGTGCTCATCGCGTCTGCGATCGCAATGAGCCAGGTGCGCTGCATAACGCGGCTCGCATCAGACGGCGAATGGCGCGCTGACTTGGAGTCCGACGCCGCCGCCGGCGACGTCACGCACGTATTCGTGCACGCGGGCGGCTGTTCCGTGCGCGCCACTCTCCTCGTGGCGACCGGGCGCGCGTACGCCGGCGATCGCGTGCGTGTGCGCGGCCACGCAACCGCAGATCCGCGAGGACTCTTCATCGAGGACGTCCAGCTCGACTCGGCCACACAAGCGTCCGTGCTACTGCGCGCGCGGGTGGCCGCGGGTAAGCGAATCGATCGCATCTTCGGCACTGATGCGGGGATGGTGCGCGCCCTCGTCATCGCCGACATGAGTGCGATCCCCGTCGATCAGCGCGATCGCTATGCGCGCGCAGGTCTCGTGCACATGCTGAGTGTGTCCGGCCTGCATGTCGGCATCGTCGCGCTGGCGCTCGAGCTGCTCGCGTCAGTGCTGCGACTGCCACGAACGCCGGCTCGTGTCGCAACGCTGTTGCTGCTCGCCGTATACGTCGCCGGCATCGGTGCGCCGCCGCCCG
>JAQBPV010000073.1 GCA_028287345.1 Gemmatimonadota bacterium | reverse complement strand
CCGTCGGAACGCCGTCGGCGCCGATTTCCTGGAAGACGTAATTCTCCGCGACGGACGCGCCAGGCGGAAGATTGCGTCGAGCGACAGCCACTGCCTCCGTCGCTCGACGCAGCTCGATCTCCTGTTGAAGCAGCTGATCGCGCGCGGCGCGGTATTCGGCGGATTCGCCGGGGAATGTGATGCTCATCAAACCTCACTTTGGTGCACAACGGCTTTAGATCGTGTTCGAACTTCGTGCTCGAAGATCGTGCTCGAACGGCGTGTTCGGAAGTTTGTGTTCTAACTTCGTTCTCGTGACGGCGCGGCTGATTCAACCACTCGCATTCGCGATGCGCTCTCTGATTGCTTCGTCGACAGCCTCACCCTGCCCTGCCGACGCATTGTCGGCCATGTGGGCCGCATCGCCGGTGCCTGGGATCGCGCATGTCACCGCGGGATGGCTGACGACGAACTTCAAGAACAGCTGGGGCCAGCTCGTACAGCCAATCTCGTTCGCCCAGGCCGGAAGAACTCGGCTGCCTAGAGCGTGCAGCACACTGCCGCTACCGAACGGCACGTTGACGAGAACGGCCATCCCTCGCTCAGCCGCCAGCGGCAACAACCGTCGCTCCGCGAGACGATCGGCAACGGAGTAGTTCAGCTGCACGAAGTCCAGTGGCTCCGACCGCATCACCGCCTCGAGGTCGCCGTACGCGGAAGAGGTGTAGTGGCTCACGCCGAGGTAGCGGATGCGACCCTTTGCCTTCCAGTCGCGCAGCGTGGGGAGATGCACCTTCCAGTCGACAAGGTTGTGAATCTGCATCAAGTCGATCCGGTCAGTGCGGAGCAGCGCGAACGACGCTTCCATTTGCCGGATGCCCGCTTCGCGTCCGCGAGTCCATACCTTCGTCGCGAGGAACGCTTTGCGCCGAAGGCCGTCGTTCTCGAGCAGCGTGCCGACACTCGCCTCTGCATTGCCGTACATCGGGGAACTGTCGATCACCGAGCCACCGGCGTTGAACAGCGCGCTCAGTACGTTCGACAGGCCCGACTTGGCCAAGGCCTTGGGAGCTACATCGAAGCCGAGGTAGGTTCCGCAGCCGATCACGGGTAACGATTCACCCGTCGACGGGATTGGTTTCGTCTGCATCGTCGTCAATCTACCCTTCTTCCCACCGCGCACGCCGAATGTCCGTATCGATCACGCTGCCCGGCGTTCGCCGTGGAACCATCCCGATGCTCGCGCTCGCATGCGGCGTCATGGTCGGCAACATCTACCTCTGTCAGCCGTTGCTCGCGCAGATGGCGCGCGAGTTCGGCGTGCCCGAGCGCATCGCATCGTTCGTCGCCGTCGCTACCCAGATCGGCTACGCCTGCGGCATCCTCTTCGTCGTCCCGCTTGGCGACATCGCTCGGCCCCAGGTCCTCGTGCGATGGTTGATGGCGCTGACCGCGCTCGGTCTCTTCGCTGCCGCTGCGTCGCCTGTACTGCCGATGTTGATCGTGGCGAGTCTGGTGCTCGCGTCGACGACCGTGGTCGCGCAGGTGCTCATGCCGTTGGCGCCCTCGCTCACCTATCCGCAACACAGGGGACGCACGATCGCCGCGCTGTCGACCGGCCTTCTCCTCGGCATCCTGCTCTCCCGCACGATGTCCGGCGCGGTCGCCGAGTTTGCCGGCACGTGGCGCGCATCGTACATCGTCGCGGGAGCGCTGACGACGGTGCTGTTCTTCGTCGTGCCGAGTTTCCTTCCGGCACAGTCACCGCACGGCAATACAGCGCGCTACTTCGAGCTGCTCGCGTCGCTGCCATCTCTCTTGCGACACCGGCCGTTGCTGCTCTCGATGGGGATGAACTTCTGCGTCTTCGGTGCATTCACGGCGCTCTGGGGGACGCTGGCCTTTCATCTCGCGACGCCGCGGTTCGGACTGGGTCCAGCAGCCGCGGGACTGTTCGGCCTGTGGGGCGCGCCGGGTGCGATGCTTGCGCCAGTGGCGGGCCGGCTGTCCGACCGCTGGGGCTCCGCGCCCGTGAATGCAATCGGCCTGATGTCGGCGGCGCTGAGCTTCGTCATCGCTGGTACGTGGGGCGCGACGAGTGTCCTCGGATTGGCGGTCGCCGTAAACTTTCTCGACTTCGGCGTGCAGAGCGGGCAGATGGCGAATCAGCGGCGGATCTTCGGCATCGGCGAGACGATTCGAGCGAGGCTGAACACGCTCTACATGGTGACGACGTTCGCCGGTGGCGCGCTGGGTGCCCTCGCGGGCGGCTACGCGTGGACGCTGGCTGGCTGGCGCGGCGTCTGTGTCCTCGGCGGAGGGCTCGTGATCGTTGCTGCGATCATCCTCGCTGTAACGGCCTTCGCATCCCAGGCTTCGACATTGCCCACGCGCCGTCAGTGAACGGAAGAGGAGCGCGACGCGACGGACGCCGGCTGTCCCGATAGCGAGCTGGGTGCGTCGAGATGCGCACCGTCGTCGACGGCAACGCCGAGCCGCTCTACGAGCTCCCCGCCCATCCACGCCGTGACCGCCGCGAGAGCTACCCCAAGAAACGAAAACACGAGCGCCGTGCTCGGCGGTTGCTGTGGGGATTCGCGGCGTAGCCACCAACTGATCACGAAGAGCACGACGACGATCACATTGCCCACGCCATGTGCGCGTCCCACGCTTTTCGCGCGCGTCGCGGCTGGAATGGCGAGATAGTCAATGAAGCCGAACACGGCGGCCGTGAGTCCGCCGATGATGCCTGCTCCGATCATGTAGTAGCTGATCAGCGTCCACTCGCCGTTGTTCGACACGAGATGCAGTACGTCGAAGATCACGGCCGTCACCAGGAGGCCAACCGGGAACGCGATCAGCATCGCGTGGATGGAGTGGCCGAACAGCTTTGCTCTGCTTTCCATGCGCTCACCTTTGATTTGGTCATCCGAGCGCCACGTATGACGCGACGGAAGGGAGAGAAGCCCAGTACCGAGCGCGTCGCGACGGTTGCAAACGATATACCTCCCGTTCAGCTTCCGACGATTGGTAGCGGCCGCCGGACAACCCGGCAGGCGTCGGCGCGCTAGCGTTCGGTATTCCTCATCCATGGAGCACAGCATGCACGGACACAGCTCACTCGCGCGCGTCGTTCGAGCCGCGACTTTCATTGCCATCGCATTCGTCGCCTTCCTTCCAGGCGAGGCGAACGCACAGGGCGGCGGGGCGAAGCCGAGCGCGGACTGGACCACCGTGGATCAGGCGCTCGGTCGCAGCGGCGCGATGCAGCCGGGCGACGTCATGAAGTACAGCTTTCCGAGAAGCGACTTGCAAGTGACGTCGGCAGGTGTTGCTCTCAAACCGGCGTTGGCGCTTGGGTCCTGGGTCGCATTCAAGAAGATCGCCGGCGGACATGCCATGGCGATGGGCGACCTCGTCCTCGGCGAAGATGAAGTGGGGCCCGTGATGCGCGCATTGCAGGCGGGCGGCGTCGAACAGACAGCGCTTCACAATCACGTGTTGCACGAGTCCCCGCGTGTGATGTACATGCACATCAGCGCGCATGGCGACGCGGCGAAGATCGCGCAGACGATTCGTACTGCGCTCGGGCAGAGCCGCACTCCACTCGGCACGCCGGCCGCGCCGGTGCCGGCCGCTGCAATCGACCTCGATACGGCGGCCGTCGCCGCCGCGCTTGGCGTGGCGGGCAAGATCAATGGCGGTGTCTATCAGGTGAGCGTGCCGCGCAAGGAGACCATCCGCGAGGCCGGCAACGTAGTTCCGCCATCGATGGGCGTCGCTACGGCAATCAACTTCCAACCGACTGGCGGCGGAAAGGCTGCCATCACCGGCGACTTCGTGATGCGGGGCTCCGAGGTGAACGATGTGATCCGTGCGCTGCAGCAGGGCGGCATCGACGTCTCGGCGCTGCATAGCCATATGTTGACGGAAGAGCCGCGGCTGTTCTTCATGCACTTCTGGGCCAACGACGACGCGGTCAAGCTTGCGCGCAGTCTTCGCGCCGCTCTGTCGCGCACGAACTCGCAAGTCGCGATGCGCTGATGCGCTCAGCGGGGCCGCACGTTTCTTCGGCTTTGGCGCAAGGAAGACCCCACGCGTGTCCTTGCGCTAGCGCTGTCTGCCCTCGCTATCTTTCCCGAACATGCTTCGCCCCCGTACCCGCCTCGCGCGCCTCACGGCTCTCTGCACCGCATTCATAACGGTGTGGTGCCTTGGTTGTTCGGCGTATGGGTCTCTCTTCTCCCTGCTCGGCGGCGGCATGGCGTGCGCGACCCGTGCTGAGATGAGCGGGATGCAGTCGTCGACGATGACTGCTTCGTCTGCAACAGGAGCAACTGTGTCGGGCGTCTCCACGATCAGCGCCGCTCCGACCGATGCGACGAGTGATGTGGGTTGCGGATGCGGCTCGTGCACGGCGGCGACGACGAGCGCGCGAGTCGCTGCTGTATCTCCTGGCGTACTTCCGATGACGCCGGTGTCGTCGCCCCTGTCGCTCTCGCGCTCAGCGCCTGAGCCACTCATTCCGCCGCCGCAACTCGCCTTATAGGGCGTCGTGCGTCCTGTCGGCTCGTCGCCGACAGCCAGTTCACATCCTGCCTTCGCACTCCGCGCTGCGTTCAGCACTGAACGCGCGCGCAGCGAGCGCACCCTTGGCGGCCATCGGCTGCCTTGCGACCGCTGTCATCTTCGGATTCGCATGCACCGCACTCTCGTAGTTCCAATCGCGTGTCTCGCTGTCGCCGCCGCTTCTGCGGGGGCGCAGACTGCCGCAACTTCGTCCACGCGATCGGACAGCTTGACGCTGCTCGACCTGTTGGGCCGTGTTCGCGAGACCCACCCGCTCGTGCGAGCCGCCGCCGCGCGCGTCGACGTTGTTCGCGGGAGTCGCCGCACGGCGGGGTCGTTCACCAACCCGGTATTGCAATACCAGGTTGACGACACGCCCCTTCCCGGCCGCGGTCCGATTCCCATGGACCGCGAGGCGATGACGACCGTGATGATTCCTCTCGAGCCGCTGTATCAACGCGGTCCCCGCATCACGCGCGCCGATGCGGACGTGCGAGCGGCAGAGGCAAGTGCGCGTGCAGAAGGCATTCGTCTCGCACTCGAGGCAGCGCGGTCGTACTATCGCGCCGCGATCGCCCAAGTGACGGTCGACGTCACGCGCGACCTCGCGGCGTGGCTCGACTCCGTCGTCACGTACAACAGGGCGCGTGCGAAGGAAGGCATCGCTGCAGAGGCGGATTTCATCCGCGCGCAGCTCGAGGAGGATCGCATCACTGCCGAGTTGTCCATGCAGGAAGCCGAGCTCGCGCGTGAGCAGGCGAACCTCCTCAGCTTTCTCGACGCGCGCATGCCAACCGCTTCGCTCACATTGTCTTTCCCGAACCGGCCCATCACCTGGCGTGTGCCGGAGCTGAACGACACCGCGGTGCGAAGTGAAGAACGCACACCTGCTTTCGTCGAGCGAACACCTCAGGTGCAAGCGGCTCGTGAACGCGTCAGCAGCGCGATAGCCGGCGTTGGCGCCGAACGACGCATGGTCCTCCGCGATCTCTCGGCCATGCTCGGCACGAAACAGACTGCCGGCGTCACCTCGTTGATTGCTGGTGTCAGTGTGCCGCTCCCGCTGTTCACGCAGAACGGTGGAGAGATCGCCCGCGCCAGGGCCGAACGGCACGTGGCGGAATTCGAGCTCGCCGCGGCGCAGCGCAGCGGCTCTGCTGGGCTGCAGGGCGCGTTGGACGCGGCGACTGTGCTTCTGAAGCGAGCGACTGCGCTTTCCGCACCACAGCCGGGTGACCCTGCATCGACGCCGGCGATCCTGGCTCGTGCTGACGAATCGCGCCGCATTGCGCTCGGCGCGTATCGCGAAGGCGCAGTTGGGCTCTTGAGCGTGCTCGATGCCGCACGCGCTTGGGGAGAGGTGCGCGTCGCGTACTTCCGTGTGCTCTTCGCGCAACACGAAAGCGCGCTCGCGCTCGCCGCAGCTCTTGGCATTCCACCCGATCAAGTGCTCTCGTCAGCCGCCCCCGTGCTGCAGGTGCCGAGATGACACATGCGCCAAACGCCTACATCACCGACCCACATATGAACCGCAGTCATTCGATGCGAATGCGCTCCTGCCTCGTGTTACTCGTGATTTCCGCGGCATGTGCGAGGAGCGAGACGAAACCGGACACTACGCGCACGGCTATCGCCAAAGGCGACTCTGCGAAGACGGCCAATTTGCCGGGCATGTCGATGGACGGGCCGAAGGGAGCGAGGCCTGAGGATGTGGCCGGCGTGAAGGGCGTCGCGTTCACCGCCGCGCAGGTGAAACACGGTGGTGTGTCATGGGAGGCGGCCACCGTCGGGACGAGCGCCTCCGTCGCCATCATCCCTGGACAATTGCTGCCGAATGAGGACCGGACGTCGCGTCTTGGGGCACCTGCCAGCGGCCGCGTGGTGGCCGTGCGCGTTCAGCCAGGTGAGCGGGTGAAGCAGGGACAAGTCCTGGTCACGCTGCAGAGTCCTGATGCCGCCATAGCCCAGTCGGACGTCTCCAAGGCTGCCGCGGAAGTGTCGACGCGTCGAGCGTCGGCAACCTATGCACGAACTGCGAGAGAGCGCGCGGAGCGACTCCTGGCGATCAAGGCGATCCCGCGGCAGGACTCCGAGCGCGCCGTTGCCGACGACGAAGCAGCCCGAGCGGGACTTGCGCAGGGGGAAGCGGAACATCGACGTGCGCTCAACACGGCTCGTCAACTGGGCGCTGATGGCTCGGGCCCGAACGGAGAGATTGCCCTTCGCTCTCCGCTGGCCGGCGTAGTCCTTCAGCGTCTCGCAGTGCCGGGTGCGGTCGTCGACGCCGGAGCGCCACTCGTGGTCGTCACCGATCCATCGAGCTTGTGGCTTCAAGTCAATTCGCCCGAGAAGTTCGCCGCGATGTTCAAGTCCGGCGGCCAACTGCGATTCACGGTGCCGGCGTTCGCTGGTGAGACGTTCACGGCACGGGTAACTGCCGTCGGTGCGGGACTCGAACCGGACACGCGCACTCTCATGGTGCGCGGCACGGTGCCGAGCGCTGGCAAGCTGAAAGCGGAGATGCTGGCGTCGGTGCTCGTTGCGGGTTCCGAACAGGTCACCGCTGTGATCATCCCGGAAGACGCAGTTCAGTCGCTCGATGGCAAATCCGTCGTGTTCCTCGCGACACCGGATAGCAAGGGCGGCGCCTACTTCCAGCCAAGGATGGTGGAAATCGGGACGCGCGCGAATGGACGCGTCGCCGTTTTGCGCGGGCTTTCCAAAGGTGATGTCGTCGTGACGCGTGGCGCCATCTCGATTCGCGCCCAGATGAAGAAGGGCTCCATGCCCATGGAGATGTAGTCATGGGCGCACTCATCGATCGACTCATCGCGGCGGCGCTTCGACATCGCGTCGTCGTCGTCGGAGCGACACTCGTCGTGGCGGCGGTGGGCGCGTGGTCATTCGCGACGCTGCGCACGGACGCCTTTCCAGACCTGACGCCGAATCAGGTACTCGTGATGACGGAGGCCCCGGGCCTTTCGCTCGTCGAAGTGGAGCAGCAGGTCACCTATCCGATGGAAGTCGCCATGCTCGGGCTTCCCCGCACCATCGGAGTGCGCAGCATCTCGAAGGTCGGACTGTCCGTCGTGACGGTGACATTCGAGGATGATGTCGACCTGTATTTCGCCCGAGCGCAGGTGCAGCAGCGAATGGCAGATGCCAGGATGCAGTTGCCGCCGGGCGCCGAGCCGATGATGGGACCGCCTGGTACGGCGATGGGCGAAGCGTTCGAGTATCTCGTCGAGTCGACGAACACCGACACAGCTCGCGCCGGCAATCTGACCGACAGTCTTCGGCTGATCAACCTCACGAACATCCAGGAGTATACGATCAAGCCTCTCCTGCGCACCGTCGCTGGCGTGGCGTCGGTGAACACGTGGGGCGGCATGCTTCAGCAGTTGCAGGTCAACGTCGATCCATCCAAGCTCGCCGGCTATGGACTGACGCTCGACGATCTTCGGCGTGCCCTCGAGCACGGAAACGCGAATTTCGGCGCCGGCTACGTCGAGGATCGCGGCACCCGTTCGACCATCCGGGGACTCGGACGCGTGACCGATACCACCGACGTCGCGAACGTCGTCGTCTCGACAAGAAACGGCACTCCTGTCTCGATCCGGGACGTCGCCACGGTGACAGTGACCTCGCAGCCGCGGTTCGGTGCAGTCACGCGTGATGGTCGCGGTGAGGCGGTCACTGCGGTCGTCCTTCTGCTCAAGGGCGCCAATGGCCGAGAGGTGGTTGGCCGGCTAGAGGAACGCATCAAGGAGATCGAGCCGTTGTTGCCGAATGGCGTGCGCATCCGCCCGTTCTACAATCAAGGCGAGGTCGTCGCGCGAACGACACACACCGTCTTTCGCAACTTGATCGAAGGTGCGCTGCTCGTCGTGGCGATTCTCCTGCTCTTCCTCCGCAACGTGCGCGCGTCGCTCCTGACCGCGTCCGTCATTCCGCTCTCGCTGCTCATCGCGTTCGTCGCCATGAAGGAGTTCGGCGTGACGGCGAACCTCATGAGCCTCGGTGCGCTCGACTTCGGATTGATCGTGGATGCGTCGGTGGTGATGGTCGAGAACTTCGTGCGACGATTGGCCGCGCACCCCGACGCAACCGCCGCGGAGCAGACTGACCTGATTCGCGCGGCTGCCTTCGAGGTGGGGAGACCGATTGTCTTCGGCATCGCGATCATCGTCGCCGTCTACATCCCCGTCTTCACGCTCGAAGGCATCGAAGGTCGCATGTTTCGTCCGATGGCCTTTACGGTATGCGCCGCGGTCCTCGGCTCGCTTCTCCTGGCGCTCACCTACATCCCGGCCGTTGCATCATTGCTCCTGACGAGAAGTGAAGCGACCGGTGCAGCAAGTGCTCAGGCTGGCCATGAAGACGCGCGTTGGTTCGTTGCGCTCAAATCCCGCTACGAAGTGTTGCTCGCCTGGGCGCTCGTACATCGACGCCGCGTCGTCATCATCGCGGTGACGATGCTTGCCGTCGCCCTCGGTGCAGTCCCGTTTCTGGGGACGGAGTTCATGCCCAAGCTCGATGAGGGGTATCTGCTCATCGAGACGCGCCGCGACCCGAGTGTCTCGCTCGGTCAAGGCATGGCGGTCTCCCACGATGTCGAGCAGACGCTGCGGCGCTTTCCCGAAGTCGCGAGTGTCGTGACGAACCTTGGGCGTCCCCACGAGGCCACGGAGACAATGGCCCTCAACCAGGCGGACGTGTACGTCACGTTCAAGGACGGGATGAAGGGATCCGTCGACGATCTCATTCCGAAGCTCGACTCGGCATTGAGTGACATTCCGGGACTCGAGTTCGACTTCAGCGCGCCAATGCGCATGCGTCTCGATGAAGTCGTCTCAGGCGTGAAGACGGAGCTCGGCATCAAGCTGTATGGTGACAGCCTTCCGATTCTCCAGGAGAAGGCCGAGGCCATCAAGGCGATCGTCGAGGGCGTTCCGGGAGCGGAAGAACCATTCGTGGGCGCAAGCGCAGACGCGTCGCAGCTCGAGCTCGACATCGACCGCGCGGCGCTCGCACGCTATGGCCTCACCGTCGACGACGTACGCGATGCGATGGAGATGGGAATCGGCGGCATGAAGGCGACGGAGGTCATCGATGGTCGGCGCCGCATTCCGGTCGTGATCAGGCTGAGCGCCGAATATCGCTCCACGCCGGAGGCGATCGGACAGACGCTGCTCCGGACCCCGGCCGGCGGCACCGTCACGCTCTCGCAGGTGGCGCGCATCGAGTCGGTCGAGGCGCCCGAGGTGATCGACCACGAGGGCGGCCAGCGTTACATCGTGGTGCAGAGCAATGTCCGTGGTCGCGACCTGGGTGGCTTCGTCGCCGATGTGCGTCGGGCGATTGCGGCCAAGGTGCAGCTGCCAGAGGGCTACTACATCACATACGGTGGCCAGTTCGAGAATCAGTCGCGTGCGATGCGACGCCTCGGCGTCATCGTCCCCGTCGTGCTGCTCCTCATCGCCGGCTTGCTCTATGCGAGCTTCGGCTCCGTGCGACAGGTGGCTCTCGTCATGCTCAACGTGCCTTTTGCATTGATCGGGGGAATCGCGGCGCTGTGGATCCGCAGCATTCATCTCAACCTGAGCGCGTCGGTCGGCTTCATCGCGGTATTCGGTGTCGCAGTGCTCAATGGGCTCGTATTGGTATCCTTCATCAATCAGCTGCGGGACCAGGGTGCGCCGCTCGATGCCGCAGTGAAGGAAGGTGCACTCGTCCGTCTTCGGCCAGTTCTGATGACGGCGCTCGTGGCCTCATTCGGTTTCATTCCGATGGCGATTTCCACCAGTGCGGGCGCGGAGGTGCAGCGGCCGCTCGCGACCGTGGTCATTGGTGGACTCATCTCGTCCACGCTCCTCACACTTCTGGTCCTGCCGACGCTCTACACCTGGCTCGAGGAATGGGCTGCAGGCGGAACGCGACAGAGGCAATAGACAAAGGCTTGTGTCGCGCCGGAGGGCGTGTGGTGCTCCTCGCCGACACTGTCGAGCAGCAGGAAGCCGGGACCAAACTCATCGTGCATCGTGGTCGGCGAATAGCGCATCACGTCGAGGCCGCTGCATCGGCGCGGCCCGTTCGGGGCAAAGCTCGCCACGATGACGTGACCTCCCGGACGAACGGCATTGCGCACCTGCTGCACATAGGACTGCCGTTCACTCGGGTCGGTCAGGAAATGGAACACGGCGCGATCGTGCCATACATCAAAGCTCGCGGACGGCAGCGACGTGTTCAGCACATCGGACTGAACCCACGTGACCTCCTGTGCACGCTCGCCTATTCGCTGCTGAGCGATCGCGAGAGCGGAGTCGGCGATGTCGAGCACCGTCACGCGCCGGTATCCGGCTTGGGCGAGTCCATCCACGAGCGTCGACGCGCCGCCGCCCACATCGATGATTGAAGATTCGACGTCCGGCGCGACACGCCGAATGAGATCGAGCGACACGCGGGCCTCAGGCTGATACCAGCTCACCTCCGACGCTGCCCGTTGTCGGTAGACCTTTTCCCAATGGCTCCGCCGTGTCATGGGATGGACGCTACCGCTCGTGCCGACGTCGTCAAGCGTCCACGTGCCTACGTGCGTGGCCAGTACATGATCACGGCAATCCCGATCAGGCACAGGAGCGCCCCGAACGCATCGGGCGCATCGGGACGATTGCCATCGGCCCACCATCCCCACAGCAGCGACCCCACGACGAAGATTCCACCGTAAGCCGCGTACGTTCGGCCGAACGTGGACGGTTGCAGTGTCGGAATGATTCCGTAGATGACGAGGAGTGCAGCGCCCGCGAGGCCAATGAACACGCTTCGACCATCGCGAAGCCAGCGCCACATCAAATATCCGCCGCCGATTTCTGCAATCGCCGCCAAGACGAATAGACCGATCGACCGCGTCACACCGGGCATCAGTGCAATATTGCCGAGCGCTGAGCGTGCGCCGACTCGGCGTTCATGGATTCGGTCGCAGTGGCACGTCGCACGCTCGTGGCAGGCGAGCATTCCAGACGGTGGCAATGAGCAGCACAACTGCCCCGACGCCGATGAATACTTTCGCGATCATTCCGTGAAGGAAGACGACGCCCGCCACCAGTGCGACCGCCCCAACGCATCCGACAGCAAGCGGCATCATCGATTCATGTACCTTGCTGCTGCGCCAGAAGCCCCACAGTGCGACCAGGAGCGCCACTGCGATGACGGGCAGGAGAATCGCGTCGCTTCGCAGGAAACTGAGGCCGGTGGCGGCCAGCACGGAGACGATGATGGGAGCGCCTGCGCAGCACAAAGCCGCGCACGTTGCCGCAACGACTCCGGCACCACCCGCAAACCGCCCTACGTCTCGCCGCATCGTCGTCATACGGGAGCCTTGAAGAGTTCGGTGTCGACTTCAACGGCTCCGCAGCACGCGTGGTCACCGTTCTGCATCGGTGGGCACACGACACTCCCGTATGAACAGAACACGCAGCAATCACCTGGCTTTGCACGAAGCAACGCGCGACACCCTTCACATTCGTGAAAGAACACGCACGCATCCGTAGGCATGATCAATTCTTCTGCACGTCGGCAATGAGGACACGTCAGGACTGACTGCAGCTGAATACCTGCCATACCATTCCGGCTATGAAGTAGCGTGCGGATGCTCGGCACGATGGGATGTCTCGGTCGCGTTGTTCGACAATCTACCCTGCAATTGCACCCATCGCGATCGCTTTCTCTCTCACGGTCACTCCCGATGCGGGCCAATCTCGATGCAGGTCACGGGCCGGACGGCACTTCGGCGTTTCTCGACGCAGCGTTGCACCTCGCAGCTATCGCGCGATCGCGGGTGTGGCGCCGGCGTCCGTGAAAGCCTCGTCGACCGCAACCCTTCTGCGCAGCGCAAACGACGCCAGCGCGAGATACACCGCACTGAGCCCCCACAGCGTCAGCCACGGACCGCGAACTTCGGTGAGCGACGCACCCATCTGCACCACACGAAGTGCCCCCGCGATGCCGTGCGTACTCGGCAGCAGCTGCGCCAACGCGCGCAGCCACGCCGGCATGGCCTCAGCGGGAAACGAGAATCCCGAAATGAAGATTGCCGGCACGCTCGTGAAGATGAGCGCCTGCAGTGCCGACTCACGCGAGAGAAACAGTCGTGAGATCGTGAGACCAAGGAACGCGGCCGCAAAGAGGAACGGCAGCAGGAACACGAGCAGGCGCGGCAACGTGCCTGGATAGTGCGGCAAGTCGTAGATCCCGTACGCGATCGCGTACGCCGCCACGGCATGCACGAGATAGATGCCGACGTATGCGCTCGCTCGGCCCAGCAGTACCGGCACGTCGTACTCGCCAACCGGCTCTTCCTCATTCGCCCCCGAGCCGCGGCGCTCTCGGCGCGTGCCTGCAAGCGTGGCAATGCCGATCAGCATCGTCTGCTGCAGCACGAGCACCAGCACCACGGGGACGTTCGTGTTGCCGTAGCCGCCGCTCGGGTTGTACAGCGGACGCACCGACACCGGCAGCGGATCACGCGCACGGCGCGCCGCGACGTCGTTCAGCCCTCCCGCCTGGAGACGACGCAGTTCGACACCTGCCGACAACGTGCCGACAGCCTGCGAGACACCGGTGGCGATCTGACTGTAGACCATGAAGTAGCTCGCGTCACCATAGACGCCGATCACGGCGCGGTCGCCGCGCTGTACGCTTCGCTCGAATTCCGCGGGGATCACCACCGCGCCCCGCATCTTGCCCTCTCGTACGAGCGCCTCCGCCTCGGCGAAGCTGCCCACGACGCGAGCGACCTCCACCTGCTCCGTCGCGTTCACCATGCGCGCCAGGAGTCGGCTCATCACCGAGCCATCCTGGTCGACGATGACGACCGGGATGTCGCGCGCGAGTTGGCGAAGATACGGAATCGGATACGCGACAGCGTACAACAAGCTCGCAACTCCGACGACGAGTGCCACGGCCTTGTCCGCGCGGATCGCCTGCCACTCCCTGACGACGGCTGCGCCATACTCGGTCACGAAGTCACGGAACGCCCGCATCACGACCGTCCCCAGAACGTCGGATCGCGCGCAATGCGCGCCATGCGCCCGAGCGAGAGTGTCGGCAGCAGTGTCACGAACAGGACCAGCGCGGCGAGGGGCCACGCGGACGCACGCAACCCGGCGCCGACAGTCACTTGCTGCATCTGCACCTCGAGGTAGTGCGACAACGGCAGCGCCGCGGACCACACTCGCCCCGCAAGCGGCATTGCGAATCGCGGAAAGGACACGCCCGACACTGCGAACGCCGGCGCAGCGACGAATCCGGCGATGCTCGTCGAGGCGCGAAGGTTCGCCGTGAGCGACACGAGGAGCAGCGCGATCGCTTGATACGCGAGCACGAGGAGCGTCACTGCGAAGTACAGCACCGAGCGGCTGCCGGCCACATTGAGGTCGAGCGAGCGGAGCGACACCTCGAGCAGCACGATGCCGAGAGCTGTGTACCACACCGCGTACGGCAACAACTTCCCGATCACGGCGATCGTCGTATTGTCGCCGGCCGCAGCCATCCACTCCGCTGCCGTGCCCTTCTTGAGCTCACTGCCGAGTGCGAAGACGCTCATCAGGAGCACGAAGACGTGCACTAGCGTCGGCACGAGCGCGATGAAGAGGAACGCCGCGTAGTCGAGCGCAGGATTGAACAGCGGATGCAGCTCGACGCGAATCGGTTCGGACGAAATGCGCGCGCGACTCACGGCTTCACCATGCGCCACACGGCGCCCGACGTCCTGCTCGGCAGAGAGAGTCGCGACTGCCGCGCGAACGTCACGAATGACGAGATTCGACGTCACTATCCATTGCGCGTTCGTGAACAGCGAGACGGGCGCGCTTTCACCGCGAACGTTCTGGCGCTCGAGCCCCGCCGGAAGCACGATGACGGCGTATGCCTCGCCACGCCGCAACAGTCCTTCGACATCAGCGAGCTCCGCGCGGTGCTCGATGACGCGTACGGTCGGCGTGGCGTCCACTGCGCGAGCAATGCGACGCGAGAGTACGGTGCCATCGGCGTCCATCACGACGACGGGCAAGTCTCGCGCAACGTGCTGGCCGAACACGCTGCGCAGTAAAAACCAACCCGCGAGTGGCAGCACCAACAGAAGCAGCGGATACATGCGCGCCGTGCGCATGCGTCCAAGCTCGCGGTTCACCACGCGCCTCAATCCTGGCGACGCAGCGTCGGCCGCGCCGATTGGAACGACCGAGCTCGGAAGCGCGACGTCGGACATCGTCGTCAGGGCGTGCTGCGTGCGACCTGGGTGCTCGCCTTGTGCAATTGGTCGCCACGGAGGAGCACCGTCATACCTGGGCGAAGGCCGACAACGGTTGCGGTCGGGCGAGCGCGGACCTCGAAGGTGCGAAGGTCGAAGCCACCCGCCTCTCCCGTCGATCGCCACGTCGCGTAGTCGCCGACGGGGGAGATGTAGCTCACGCGCACCGCCACTTCGCGTCCGCCGAGCGCCGGAATCACGACGTGAAGCACGCTGTCCATGCCGATGCTGCCGAGTCGGTCTTCGCGCAGGTTGAAGGTCACCCACGCGTCATGCAGGTCGGCGATGGTGATGATCGGCAGGCCCGCGGAGACGATCTCTCCCGGCTCGACCGTCCGCTGCGACACCTCGCCCGAGATCGGCGCGGTCACGCGCGTCTCCGCTTGATAGGCGCGCACCTCGGCGCGTCCACCTTGGGCCTGACGCACGATCGCCTGCGTGGACGCTCGATCCTCGGTGCGTGCGCCGGCCACTGCGAGGTCATACTGCGCCTTCGCCGCCTGGGTCGTCAGATGCGCCGCGCTCACCTGCGTCTGTGCCTCATCACGCCGCTGCGCCGCGACGACTCCTTCGTTGAAAAGGTTCTGCACGCGGCCGTTGGTCGTCGCCGCAAGTCGCTCACCCTCGACCGCCCTCTGCCAATTCGCCTGCGCGGCGACGATCTCCTGGGCGCGCGCGCCGTGCTGCGCCTTCTGGTCCTGTGCCTGCGCGGCGGCCAATTGCCCTTCGGTCTGTTGCGCCTTCGCGTCGAGCTCCGGACTTCTCAGCACGACCACGAGTTGGCCCGCCTTCACGACGTCGCCTTCGCGGACGAGAAGTGAGTCGATGCGGCCAGCGATCTTCGTCGCGACGTTCACCTTCCGCACTTCCACCTGTCCCTGCAGCACCTCGGGGTCGGGGCGTGTGGCGAACCATGCGGCCGCGCCGACCGCCGCGATCACCACCGCAGCCACCACCCAGCGGCCGCGCTTCTGCGCTTTCGGCTCGCTCATCTTCCCGCCTCTGCGTTGATGTAGGTCGGCAGTCGCGCACTCTGACCCGCCGCTTCGAGCAGGCCGGCGAGCGCCACATCGCCATCGAACTGCGCCTTCAATATTCCGAGCTGCACGCGTGCCAACGCCTGCTCGGCGTCGAGAACATCGAGTGATGTCGCGAGCCCCGCGGCGAACGCCAGGTTCTGCGACCGGAGACTTTCCTCCGCGAGCGAGCGCGTTGCGTCGAGCGAGACGAGTTGCGCTCGCGCGATCTCCACCTGCCTGTATCGCTGCTCCACGAGCAGCTCGACGTCACGGATCGCGCGCTCGCGCACCAACCCGACCTGTCGCTCCTGCGCCTTCGCACCCTGCACGCGCGCGAGACGCTCGCCCTGAAAGATCGGAACGCTCAGCTGCACTCCCGCGGCCCACTTCGGCTGCAGGATCGTTAGATCCTTCGTGTAGAGCTCACGCAGTGCGAAGAGTCCCGCGCTGGGCAGGAGCTCACCGCGCGCTGCGCGCACACCCTCGCCGGCGCGTCGCTGCTCTGCGACGATCCGCGCGAGCGCCGGATTGTGCACGTGCGCGAGTGCCTTGAACGAATCGACCGGCGCGAGTCGCCCCACGCGGAAGAGCGCCGTGGAGGGCGTCACTGCCGTGTCGCTCGAGAGCGTGCTCGCGAGCGCGAGCCGAGCGAGTTCCTCGTCGCTGACGGCCTGCTGGAGGTCGCGCTCAGATTCCGCCGCCGCCACTTCGGCGCGGAGTCGCTCGGCGCGCGCGATCTGTCCGTTGCGCTCGAGACTGCGCGCGTTCTCGACGTGCCGCACCAGACTCGCGCGCGTGGATTGTCGCGTGATGCGATTCTGAATCGCGAGTTGGAGTCCGAAATAGCGCGTGGCCAGGTCGGTCGCGACCTCGCCGACGGTGCCGCGCTGCTGCGCTTCGGCCGCATCGACGGCGTCGGAAGCGGCTCGCATGCCTGCCTGGATCCGCCCGCCGGAATAGATCGGGATAGTCGCGTTGAGAGTCGCGTTGTTGAACGACTCGCCCTGCACCTGCTTCGTGAATGGCGGTATCGCCGCGGGCGGAACGGTGGGATGGAGCTTCAGCATCGCCTGCCGGATGGGATCGAGGTCGATGACGATCTCGTTGTCGATCCGCGTGGTGCGCGCGATGACGCCGACTTCGGGCAACCGGCGGCCGCGTGCCGCACTGAGCTCGGCGTGCGCGCGGTCGACGCCCGCCGCGGACCCGAGAATGCGCTCGTTCGCCTGCGTCGCACGCGCGAGGGCGTCGGCGAAGCTCATTCCCTGTGCAGCGAGGGGAGGCGGAGCGGCCGCCATGGCGAGGACGCAGGACGCCGCGACCCCAATGGCGAACCATGCGCGGTTCGTCATGCGATGGACAGCATGTATCATCCCGATCTCCTGTTGGGTCTCGACGTCCAGCCGTTCGCGGGGAGGACACGAGCTTACGGCACGAGGACGAGCGGCGCCATGCGTGGGCAGGTCTTCAGGACGATCACTGCGAAGCCGAGTCAAGCAGCTGGCACGACAGGCTCCATCGGAGCGGCGACCTTTTCCGGCGGTGTCGGGGGTTCTTCGACGGGCAGCCTCACCGCGCGTGTGTCGGTCGGACCCTTGAGCAGGAATCGGCCGACCTGCCCCGCCCACCCTCGAAGCTCCGAGACGTCGGCGGCGGGCTGCGTTTGCGTGAGCATCTCGATGACCTGCGCAGCCATCGCCCAGTCGGGATGTTCGTTTTCCCGAAAGGTCCTCACCACCTCATCGAGGCTGTCTCGCGGATCCCATTGGGAGAGTTCTCTGAGAATCAGTGCCGACGACGACGGCGCTCCGGTGCCGATCGCGAGCAGGCCGAGCACCAGTTGATACGGCCCGGACCTGGCCTGGCCGTCACGACTGAGGCGGTCGCCCACGAACTTGTCCAGCTGCGCATCCGACATGCGCGCCTTGATCAATCGGTACGCGTTGACCAGGCGCTTGACGCGGCGAGGCGATGGGCCCAGGTACGCCGCGAGCGTTTTCATGTATGCAAGCTCGATCGCCGTGATGTCGACCTTGCTCGCGGACTGTGCGGCGGGGGGAGTCACCAGCGGCGTGCCCGACGCGCCAGCAGCTCCAGTAGTCTCGACCATCGAGGGGCGCACGAGCGACGACAGGAACGACGCTGCTCTCGATGACGACATCGGCTCGAGCCAGAAGGAGATCTGAAAGATCTTCTCCAGGTAGTCCTGCGGCGTGATGCCGGACCGGTAGCTGACGACCGGCTTCCCATCGCGCTCGACCGGCTCGTCGCGAGTGAGCCACATGTAGCTGTTCCGCAGCGCCTGCTCCACCCAATTCGCGTCGACCGCGACCACGACGACGAAAAGCTCGAACGCCAGCAACATGTGCACGATCTGCAGCACGCGCACGACGTCCTCAGCCTTGCATCGATCGAGATCGTCGATGTAAAGGATGACGCGGTCAACGGGCTTCGGTCCATTTGCGGGCCGTGGTGCGGTGCGCTGTTCGTACAGGAGCTTGCTCAACACCTGCAGGTCGGCGCGCGCCAGGGAAAGTGTCGTGAGCTCCTTCGAGTACGAGCGATCCTCAATGCGTCCCGAGACCAGTTGGAGCATCTGCGCCGGCAGTGTCGCATTCGCGAGCTCGGTCTGCGCGCGTGCGAGCTCTGTGCGTGCCGCCTCGACGCCAGCGACAGCGGTGGCGACGCTTCCCTCTGCCGCCACCAGTCCAGCCCTCGCCGTTGCCACGTTGGAGTTCGTGTCGATCTCGTTCGCGTAGGCAGCGGCGACTCGCCCTACGACCGTGTCGACCTTGGCGACGGCGCGCGCTCCTGCACGCGCCCAGAGCGCGACCATGCTGCCTGCGGCCGTCACAGCGGACAACGCCTGCGTGATGTCGTTCGTTGGCACAATCCAATGCACGAACCACGCAGCCATCGGCGGCACCACCAGCACAAGAGCCGCGTAGGCAAGCGTCCGTGGCCAACCGAGATCGCTCAGCATACGCGCCGGGCGCGACCGAAGCTCAGCGAGTCGCACGTTAAGGCCATCAACACTCTCGACGGCATCGCCCACCGCTTCGAGCACACCACTTTCCTTCACATCCCTGGAGCCCGTGAACGTCGCGCGCGCCGCGGCCCACGCAGCACGCCCGGCAGAGCGCAGGCTCACGGACTTGCTGACCGCTGTGGCAAGGCTGCCGGCGAGCGTCTCCTCCGCGGTCGTCACTGTCGCGCGCGCCGACCTCTCCAGCGCTGTGGCGGCCTCCAACCTGCGCGTCGTGCTCTCGAGCTTGTCGCGCATCTGCAGCGTCTTCGCAGCTCCGACGACTGGCTCTGCGCCCTCGATGTACTTGCTCAACGAGCGAAGAATGGTATCGACGAGGCTCGAGGTCAGCGCACCTTCGGCGAAATGCCATGCGTTGAACTCGATGTGCACCACCTCGCTGACGTATGGACTCGACTGCCCATTCTCCATCGCCTTCGTCGCCAGGTCCGCGCGGCTCTTCACCGAGCGCTGGAGTCGTTTGAGGAAGGTCGTCTTCCCGGAGCCCCACGGTCCGAACAAGCCGATGGAGAGTGGCGGTTCGAGGCTCTTCGACGCGAGCAGCGCGCCGAACGATTCCACATCGCGGCGAATCAGGAGCGGATCGGTCGCCCATGGCTCGTCGATGCGAACCGCGGCTTCGGGCTCGTCGCTGTTGAGGTCCACAGGTCGTCCGATGAGGCCTGATTCCTCGACGCCGAGTACTTCGCGCCACGCGTCGCCCGACTCGCCATGCTGTTGTGCATGATCGATGAGTGCGAGGCGAAGCTCCTGCGGCTTGAGGCCAAGCGCCGTGAATTCGATGTCGCCGTCCACGCGCCGGGAGAGCAGCGCTCCCGCGAGATGGAGCGCGCTCACGGTCGGAGTGTGTTGTCCCTTGTGCCAGGCTGCGATGGCGAGATCGCGGGCCGTCTCGAGCGTGTTCAGGACGCGAGGATCGATGTAGAGACTGGAGAAACCCAGCGGACTCGCTGCATTCGATGCCGTACCGAGAAAGGCCTCGCGCGCCGCGGTGAACCGGCCGCCGAGGCTCGCGGTCGCTTCTGCGAGCGGCGTGACCGTGGCGCGCACCGCGTCATGCTCCTCTGCGTGATCGACGAGCGCGTAGAAGACGGTCTGCAGTTGCAGCGCGCGATCGCTCCGCCGGGCATGATACTCGGCAGCGCGTGCGAGCACGGCGAGCGTCGCGTCGTCGCCCGGATAGTCGAGCGCTTCGCCCTTGACCTGCGTTTGCTCATAGGCGGGCAGACCACGGAACGGCGCTGGCCGGTGACTCGAGTCCTCCCAGCGCTCCGCGGAGTAGCGCTCTCCCACCCACGCATAAAAGGCCTCACGCCAATTTGCCTCCTGATAGCCCCAGCCCAGCATCTGCTTGAGGTGTGCGACCGGTGGCTTGAGGACATACGACGCGACGAGGTGACGTACGCCGATGTCGGTACCGCCCACTCGGTGCGCCCATTCCTCCGCGGTTCCGATGACTCCGCGCGCGGATGCCGTCAGCAAGTGCTTGTCGCTCGAGAGCTGCACGTTGGCCGGCTGTCCGATGGATGTCCTCTTGATCTCCTCCACGCGCGCGCGGTCGAGGCTCTTCTCACCGAACACCGCATCGGGTTTGGGCCCGTTCGCCGCGGCGAGTGACGCACACCATTTGCTCGTCTCGTCGTCGCCCACGAGCAACGCTGCGATGACGGTCGAGAAGGTGATGGGCGGGTTGCCGGTACCTTCAGTGATCAGGCCGAGGTAGTACGAGTGTTCGTAGATCCGCAGCGCTTCCTGGTCCAGCGCGAGTGAGCGAGGCGGTGGATACTCGGCGAGCCAGTCGGTGCGGGCTATGTCGGGTTGCGCGGCCATGGAAACACGCTCGACGGAGTGAAGACGCTGCGCACGAAGCGAGTGTTCGGAGCCTCGTTGTGCGGTAAAGCGGTTTCCATAGTATCCGCGCACTTGCATTCGCGCATCAGGCCATCTCCAGGAGCGTCCCGGCAGCGTGATATCGATCGTGGAAACGCCGCCGAGAACTAGTGCGCTGCGGCGCCATAGCCGGTACCTTCGATCACCGCATTTCCCCGGCTCGCGACCGTTTGGCGCGACCGGATGCACGGCTCACGTTCACCGCTCCAGGAGAACTCCATGGCCGACGACAAGAATGCTTCCGCGAACGAGCCCACTCGCGACCAGACAGATGCGCCGATCACGGATCTTCCGGAGCAGGACGTCTCGAAGGACGCCGATCAGGTGAAGGGCGGCAAGAAGACGAACTGGGATATCCCTGCCGGCACTGCGAGCCCTAGTGCGTAGCCTGCCGCGCTAGCGACGCGTCATCGCGACCGTGGGGCTGTGCCGACGACCGCGTGAGTCAGTGACCCGCGCGGTCGTACCCGCGGGAAGGTTGGGAGAAACGATTCAATTGGCATTGATGCGCGCACCGCGGCG
>JAQBPV010000057.1 GCA_028287345.1 Gemmatimonadota bacterium | reverse complement strand
TTCGCCACGTGCACGATCGGGAATGGCACCACGTCGCCGGGCATCGACAGGTCGCCGCTCGGCTCGTACGAGCTGGTCGCTCCGTGGCGATTGAGCCTGCCCTACCTGCCGATCATGCGCGCGTGGGCGTAGTCACACACCGACCTGTTCGACCATCGCGCGCGCGTCGACGAGATCCGGAGTTTCGAAGCCTTCGGTGAACGACGCGAGAACGTCGGCGAGCGACTGCCTCACTTGCGACGCGTCGCCAAGCTCGCGCTGGACGTCGCACAACGTCATCAAGGCACGAAGCTCGAGGCTCTTCGCCTGCTGGATGCGTGACATCTCGAGCGCGAGTCGCACGTTGCTCTGCGCAGACGCCAACAGCGTCGCTCTGTCCGTTCCAGCTTTCGGCGGCTCCGCGATACCCATCGCCTGATCGAAGAGAAACTTCCCCTTCAAGCGATAGAACTCGGGCTCGTAGAAGCCCTCGTCAGTAGCCTTCGCGAGCGCCATGCCTTCGCGCAGCACAGAGAACGCTTCGTCGACTTGCCGAGCGTCCCAGAGCACCTCCGCGAGCGCGGCGAGCATGTGCACCTGCGTGCAGCCGTTGCCCGCGGCGCGATAGCGCGCGAGTCCGTCGCGCATGTGCGCGATGCCTTCGTCCACCTTGCCCTGCGTCGCCATGGCCCAGCCGCGATACACGGCGACCATCGGCTCCCAGAACGCGAAGCCCTCTTCGTTCGACAGCCGCACCGCTTCGTCGGCCATCTCGTTGATGCGCACCGGGTCGCGGAGCAGGTGATGAAACCACGTCTTGTAGCTCACCGCCCACGCGAGCGACGGCATGTGGTTGAGTTGGCGCGCGAGGGCGAGCGATTCGTCACTCGCCGCGAGCGCCTGGTCGGGGAAGCCGAGCATCCATAGCGCGTCACCCTTGAACGAGAGGAGACACACGCTCGACCCGTGGCCGAAGTTGCGCGCGATGAGACGCTCCTGCTCGAGGTCGAACACAGCGAGTCCGGCGTTCGCATGCTCGATGGACGCGTGGAAGTCGCCGTGATAGCAGTGTGAGCATGCGGTGGCATGTCGTGCCGGCGGAATGAGCAACGGGTTGCCGACACTCGTCGCCAACTCGAGCACCTGCGGCGCGAGCGCGAGTGACTCACCGACTCGTCCGGCCACGAAGTGATAGGCCCACGTGCCCCACAGCACCGGCAGCCGATGCGGCGTGCCCGCGACGAGGTCGACGAGCTCTCCCGCGCGCCGATACGCGCGATCCAGCTCAGGCGACGCCCAACCTTGCGTCGCCGTGAATGCCGGTGCGAGCGCCGCCTGGAACTCCAGCTCCATGGAGAGTCGCTCAGCGTCGGGAACGTCGTTGATCAGCTCCAATCCACGCTTCAGATGCGCGATGGCTTCATGATTGGCTGCTCGTCCCAACGCCTGTTGGCCAGCGCTCAACCAATATCCAATCGCCTTCGCGCCGAGTCCCGCTCGACTGAAGTGCTGCGCGACGAGCTCCGGACGCTTCGCGGCGACGTCAGGAAAGTTCGCCACGAGCGATGACGCAATCGTCCCGTGATACTCCTGCCGCGTCTTGCGCAGTAGCGATTCGTACGCAGCGTCCTGGATGAGTGCGTGCTTGAACGTGTACGTCGACGTCGGAGCGACGCCCGACTGCGAAACGAGGTCCAGCTCGACCAGGCGATTGAGAGCGTACTCTAATCCGTTCGCCGTCTTGTCCGACACGCTGAGCAACAGTTCGAAACCGAACTCGCGTCCGATCGCCGACGCCAGCTGTGCCACCGCCTTGTCAGGGCCGAGACGATCGATGCGCGCCATGAGCGAATCGTGCACCGTGGCCGGGATCAGGCCGGGCGGCAGCGGGCCGGTGAGCTCGTAACGATCGTCGAGCTCGCGGAGGACACCAGTCTCGATGATCGTCCGCGTCACCGCCTCGACGAAGAGCGGCACTCCACCGGTGCGCTCGATCAACTGCTGCATCACCTCTTCGGGCAGCGTCTTACGTCCCACGACGCCGGCGATGAGGTTGCGCGCATCGCTCTGCTCGAGGGCAACGACCTCGATCTCACGCCAATGTGCCGCGGCGGGCCATGATACTGAACCCTCGGGACGCGTGGTGCAAACCATCAGAAGCGGATGATTTGCCTGTCGAGCCACGAGTGCTCCCACGAGCTCCAGCGTCGAGGGGTCGGCCCAGTGCAGATCCTCCACGAGAAGGAGAACAGGCACGCCGGATGGTGCATGCAGTAGCAGGTCAGCGAGAATCTCGAGCGTGCGTTGGCGCTGCCGCGCAGGAGGTAGCGCAATCGCCGGATATCGATCGCCCGTTGGGATGGAGAACAGTGCGGCAAGTAATGGTAGAGCTTCCTGCACGTCGACACCGCGACCAGCGACGCGATACTCCAGACGCTCCAACTACTTCTCCGGCGCCATGTCGGCCGAGAAGCCGAGCTTGCGCTCGAGCGTCTTGGTGATCGGGTGGAGCGCGCTGTTCATGTCGTACGGCGAACACTCCACCTCGTACGATTCGTGGACCTGATCCAGCGCCGTCTGCAGCGCGATGCCGACCAGTCGGGACTTCCCGATGCCCGCTTCGCCGCGGAGGAGCAGCGTTCGTCCCGCGCCGCCGGACGCCTCCGCCCATGCGTCGCGGATCGTTTCGACTTCACGCTCTCGGCCGATGAATGGCGCGAGTCCCGACGCGGCCATTGCCCCGAAGCGGCTCGACGCCTCGCTCCGGCCCACGACGCGAAAGAGCTGCATCGGACGCGAGATGCCTTTGAGATTCCGCGTGCCGTGATCCTCGAGGACGAAATGCCCCGACACCAAGCGACGCGTGGCATCGCTGATCATGATCGTGTCGGGCTCCGCCTCGCTCTGCAGTCGCGAGGCGACGTTCGGCGCTTCTCCCAGCGCGAGCTGC
>JAQBPV010000054.1 GCA_028287345.1 Gemmatimonadota bacterium | reverse complement strand
GGGCGTCAGCACTCGCGCGACGAACGCGTCGTACGTGCGTGCGCGCACCGCCCACTGGCGGGCGAACGTGCCCGTCGTGAGATAGGGAAGTTCACGCAATGAGGCTGCGTCGAGCGCTCGCCCTTCGGCGGCGCGGTGCGCTCCGTACGCCGCGCGAAACTCGCGTTCTTGCGATAACGTCGTCATTCGTCGCCCGCCACGTGCTCGAACTCGTACAGCACGTGATCGCCCAACATCGCCAACGGGCGCGACGCCATACGATCCATTCGCTCCAGCGCGCCGAGCAGTCGCGGATGCGCGGTGATCCACGGCTCTGCGGCGCTCGGCGGGACGAAGACGCCGATGCCACGCCTGCCGACGAATCGAAACGCCGGCGCAAATGCGTCGATCAGGTCGGCGGCCCGATGATATCGGACGGGAAACTTTCGTCCCCCCAACCGCGCTTCGACGTCGCCGCGCACCGAGCGACGAAATGCGTTCCGTGCGTCGCCGCGGGCGATTTGCGTGATCCATTCGCCCGGTGCGAACGACCCGAAGACAACGAGTAGCACGCGCCCGCCAGGTCGAATGAGCGTGCTGAGCCCGCGCGCCACCGCAGAGAGGTCGGTCACACAGTTGAGCGCTGCGAAATTCGAGAACGCACCGTCGAAAGGCACACTCGGCGCGATCGACGCGAGATCTTCTGCCGCGACAGCGATCGGCGACGGCATGCCGCAGGCACGAAGCTTCGCGGACGCAATTCGCACCATCGTTGGCGATGGATCGGTGAGCAGCACCTCGCGCCCTGTGCGCGCGAGCCAGACCGCGTCCTCTCCCGTACCGCCGCCGATCTCTATCACTCGCGCTCCTGGCGCGAATGCCCGCACCAACTCCGCGCGCACCGCGCGCCGCTGCGCGCCTACGCTCTCCCAGCGGCCGAAGCGCTCATCGAACGACTCCGCTACAGCGTCGAAAGCCTCGGCGGCTGGCGGCAGGGACGGCGTCTCCACCTCAGCCGCTCGCGGCGACGAGCGGTTCCGGCGAGCGGTGCGACCATTCGGCCATCGCGAGCTCCGCCCAACGCATGTCGTTCGACGCACCAGTGCGCACTTCCTCGTGCACCACGTCGCGCAGTTGGCGATAGAACTCCGAGCTGTACGTGCCATGGAACAGCATCGCGAGGTCGTCGGTGTGCTGCCAATTCTGTCGCGCACCCAGTTGCTCGTGCACCATCGCGTGGAACTTCGTTCCCGGGAGCGGATACGCCACCGACACGCCGACATCATCGGGCCGCTCCGCCCTCACGAGATCGCGCGTCAACAGCAGGTCGTCCCATGTCTCGCCCGGATAGCCGAGCTGCAGGAACCAGCACGCACGGATGCCGCGGGCCTTGAGTGCACGCGTGGCATCGCGCACTTCGTCCACCGTCGTGCCCTTGTCCATTGCGTCGAGAATGCGTTGCGAGCCCGACTCCACACCGAGCCACACCTCTTCGGCGCCGGCTGCCGCGAGTGCGTCCACGACCTCAGACGTCAACAGGTCCGCGCGACACTGGATCATGAATGGCGTTCGAACGTCGCGCGCCACCACTTCCTCGGCAAATTTCGTCACCCACTTTGCCGTGAGACCGAAGATGTCGTCGGCGAACCAGATGTGATCCGGACGCACCGTCGCACGTAGCTGAGCGATCTCGTTCGCCACATTCTCCGGCGAGCGCTGCGTGTATCTCCGTCCGAAGATCGGCTTCGCGCACCAGTTGCACCCGAACGGACAGCCGCGCGAGCTGATCATGTTCCACGAGAAGCGGCCGTGCGCTCCGGTCCATGCGGCGCGATAGGCTTCGACGTCCACCAAATCCCACGCGGGCAACGGAAGCGCGTCCAGCGCCTTCACGCCTGGCGATGGCGCCGTTCGCACGACGCCGCCTCGAGCGTCCGAGAGAATGAGGCCGGGCACGTGGGCAAGCTCCGCATCGCGCGATTGCATCCACGCATCCACGAGCGCGAGGAAGCTCACGTCGGCTTCACCGGGGAGCACCGCATCCGCGCCCGCCTCGAGGTAGATCTCCGGATGATCCGTCGCATCCGACCCGTTCACGGCGACGCGACAGCCTTCTGCACGAGCGGCGGACACCATCGCGAGCGTGAGCTCACGCGTCCTCACCGTGCACATCTTCGTGAGGAAGTTGAAGTTGTCCTCGAGAATGCCGACGATCGACGGTTTGGTGGCGCGCAGCTTGTCGACGAACTCAGTCACGCCACTCGCGAGCGTCGCGTCGAAGAACGAGACCTCGTGGCCGCGCTCGCGCAACGCGCTCGCGACCAACAGCGTCGCCAGCGGCGAATAGGGCCGCATGCGCTCGCGCTGCTTGCGGTCCTCGCGCAGAAAAAGTGAGCTCGCGAGCAGTATCAACGCGCGAGCCTGCCGATGCCAAAGGCCAGCATTACTGGACCCCGTGAATAGATGCCTATGCGTGCATCAAGACTGTCGCCTCTGAATCATCGTCGAAATACAGACGACGTCAATCTTTGGGACCCCGGATATTCTCAGATCGTCATTCGGCTTCGTCGTCCCGCGATCAGCTTCGCCGCCTCGGTCAAGGTCTTGGCGTCCCGCACCAGCGAGATGCGGAAGAACCCCTTACCGCCGGCCCCAAAGGCGACACCCGGAGTGACGACTACCCCATCTTCGTCGATGAGGGTCTGCACCCAGCTCCAGTCGTCGACTCCCTCCGGAACCGGTAACCAGAGATACATCGACGCATCCGGAACGGGAATCCGCCACCCTTCAGCTTCGAACGCAGCCGCCATGGCGTCGCGACGCGCCTTGTACGCCGCGACCTTCGGTGGCACCAGCTCGAGCCGGTTGTCGAGCGCGAACGCCGCCGCGTGCTGCACCGCAGTGGGCGTTCCGTATCCAGTGTTCGTGCGATACGCCGCCAGCGCCTCGATCGCATCACTGTTGCCGACCGCGAAACCGATGCGCAGACCCGCCATGCTGAACGTCTTCGAGAACGAATGAAACTCGATCGTGACCTCGCTCGCGCCCTCTACCTGCAGCGCACTCGGCGCCGGGCTTCCGTCGAACGTCAGCTCGCTGTAGGCGAGGTCGCTCACGAGCACGAGGTCGTGCTGACGTGCAAATGCCACCGCGCGCTCGTAGAACTCGAGCTCGACGCGCGCTCCGGTCGGATTGTTGGGATAGTTGACGATCAACACTCGCGCTCGGCGGGCATCTTCTTCTGATATGGCATCGAGGTCCAGCACGAAGCCGTCGCGCGCGCGCATCGGAATCCAGCTCACCTCCGCACCGCTCAGCCATGCCGAGCGTGCGTACACCGGATAGTAGATCTCAGGGACGAGCACGGAGTCGCCTGGCCCACAGAGGGACATCACGAGTTGCGCGAGTCCTTCCTTGGCGCCGCTCAGTGCGAGTGCTTCACGCGGCGGATCGACGGCGATGTCGAAGCGCGACTGCATGTATGCGCCGATCGCGTCGAAGAAGCGCGGCACGCCGCGAAAGGGCGGATACCCATGCGCCGACGGATCGCGCGCCGCCCGCGCCAGTTCATCGATGATCGTCGGCGCGACAGGAATGTCCGGGCTCCCGATTCCGAGATCGACGAGCGTCGCTCCGCGCGAACGCGCAGCGGCCTTCAGTCGATCCAATTCGGCAAAGACATACGGAGGCAAACGTCGCAGTACTTCCGTCTGCTTCACTTTGGCTGTGGTCGTCACTGATTCTCGTTGAAGATCTTTCGGATCTCGGCTGGGTTGCTCGTGCGGGTCAGGGCGAGAGCAAGCAGAACCCGGGCCTTCTGCGGATTGAGATCGCCCGAGCCGATCGAATCACCCTTCGTGCCCACGGGAACGCGTCCGGATCCCGTTCGAGTCGACGTCACCACGATCACGCCCTTGTCCGCGGCGCGTCGCGCGGCATCGCTTTGCGACGACGTCATGCCGCCCCGTCCCACGCCGGCGATCACGATTCCCTTCGCTCCAGCGGCCACGACCGCATCGATCGCGACGCTGTCGGCGCCGGCATACGAATAGATGATGTCCACGCGTGGAAGGTCCTTCACGCCGCGGATGTCGAATTGGGGAATGCTCCGCCCTGCGGACCGGCTTCTATAAAACGCGCCCTCCGGATCGACGATCGCGATCGGCCCGCGCTCGGGCGCCTGGAAGGTCTCGACGCGCGTGCTGTTGGTCTTCGTGACATCGCGCGCCGAGTAGAGCCGGTCGTCCATCAGTACCATGGTTCCTCGCCCACGAGCGGCCGTGTCCACCGCGGCTCGTATCGCATTCGTCAGGTTCGCCGGCCCGTCCGCGCCCACCATGTTCGACGGACGCATCGACCCCGTGACCACGACTGGCCGCTCGCCGGCCACCGTGAGGTCGAGAAAGTAGGCGGTCTCTTCCATCGTATCCGTGCCGTGAGTCACGACGATTCCGCGGACCCGGGGGCGACTGCGAAAGACGTCGCTGATGTGACGCGAGAGCTCGAGCCATTGCACCGGACCGATCGCGCTCGACGGCACGTTGAGAAACTGTTCCGACTCTACCGTGGCGACGGAATCGATGCCGGCTGTGCGAACGAGTTCGGCGATGGGAATGTACGTGCTGTTGCCGCCCCAATAGTCGCCGGCCGATCCGATCGTGCCACCGGTGCCGACCACCATCACGAGAGGCTTGGCTGTCTGCGCGGCAGCAGCGCTTGTCGCAACGAGCACGCTGAGAAGTGCGGTTCGAACGTGATGAATGTGCATCGGCCAAACTAGCCGAACAGGAAGGACTGAGCCACGGCTAGAACACATAGCCCAGCCCGACGTACACCGCCGCCGTGGACTGCGAGGAATGGCCGACGTCCGCGGCCACGACGAATGTCGGACCGATCGCCAACCGCACGCCACCACCATAGCCGACATGTAGATCGGTGAACGTCTGCGAGACGTCCAGCCCGTCCGTCCACACACGCCCCGCGTCCACGAAGCCACTCAGCACGAGACGCGTCGGACGTCCGCGAAGCGCGAACCTTGCCGCCGACCACCGCAGCTCGGAGTTGGCGAACGCGACTCCCTTTCCGACGTATCGGTTCTTCGGGATTCCGCGAATCGACGTCGCGCCGCCGAGGATTTCATCGTCGCGAAAGGAGCTCTGCACCGCGAAGATCTCCGACACCGCCGGATCGCCGCGCGTCGTCTGCATCACCACACGCTCCGCGAGCGTCACGTCGTCGCCAAGCGGCAGGTATTGGCGCACCGTCCCGGTGATGCGCGTGAACAATTGGTCGCCGCCGAGCACTCGGCCGGCGCGCTGTACGAGAACCTCCGACCAGTTGCCGGTGTGCGTACCGATCTCGCGGTCGCGCGTGTCGAGCACCAACCCGACGCGTGCGTACCGCGTCTCGATGGTTGGAAGAGTCGTGCGACCCGTCTGTTGCGCCAACAGCGTCGTGCCCGAATCGTAGGGAACGGTCTTCACGTCGGCTGTGCGTGTGCCAGCACCGATCAGGAAGCGGAGCGCGGGCAGGAAGAGCGGATGCTGCAGGTCCACATTCGAGCGAATCACCGTGCGCTCGAACCGGTAGTAGTACGGGTTCGGGCTGTTCTTCGGGATGTCCAGCGACACCGTGTTGTTTCCCACGCCATAGTAGGGCGCCGCGCGCTGTTGCTCGCGCGCGAGTTGGAAGCCCATGCGCCATCCGTCGGGCAGCAGGTGTGGCGCGTCGAGGAACAGCGTGAGATCGCGGCGGCCGCGCGTCGTGAGAAAGACCGTCGGCTGAATGCTGAACCTGTAGGGAGTCGCGCTGCCGTCGCCGTAGTCGTAGTACTGCAGCATGGCGCCGTAGCCATAGCCCTCATCAGCGTCGTAGTTCACGGCGGGCAAACCCGTGAGGCTGTGCCCAGTTGGACGAGCCGTGGGCTGTTGCGCCTCAACGCTGACCGCAACGATGACGAGGAGCGAAGCGATCGCGAGAGTGCGCATGTCGAGCCGTGTGTGAGGGACGCTGCTTACGGGAGAACGGGTGGGCCGTCTCTCGGACGTACGAGATCACGGAACGCCGGGTCGTTCGCCATCGGGAGAAAGTCGGGGTCTTCGTGCAGGGTCACGATATTCAGATCCATCGGACGGTAGCCCTGCGCGAACGCACTATGCAACAGTGACACCGCTTCGCTTCCGCGGCCCGTCAGCACCGCGATGTGTGCGCGCCAGTATGTCGGCCGACCGAGCGCATATTTGCCGCTCCACGCGGCGAGTCGCTGCTCGATCGACCGCACCGATGCGGAATCGCCGGTTCGCGCGGCGATGGTACCAAGGCGCCCGAGGGCGTCCATGTCATTCGTGTCGGAGGCGAGCAGTGCTGTGAACGCCGACTTCGACTTCGCGTAGTCTCCCACCTCATATAGCGCGAGCGCGTACTTCGAGCGCTCATCTCGCGATGCGTCTCGCGCTGGCGTGACGGCCGCGACACGGGCGAAGATAGCCGCGGCCTCGCGCGGCTTTCCATGTGCGCGCAGCTCCCGAGCGGCGATCAGCGCGACGGTCCGCGCATTGGCGCCTGGCGTGGGCGCGTTCATCCCCGAAGTTCGCAGCAGTGCATTCAGCGCGGCCGTATCTCCGCGCGCCGCCTGCGACCGCGCGAGGGCCTGCTTGCCGTACAGCTGCGCCGGAAAGCGGGCCGCCATTTCGGTGGCCGAAACACGCTCCGCGTCGTAGCGGCCCAACGAGTGTTCCGCCTCGGCACGCCAAGCCCAGTACATCGGAGTGAGGACGTTGATGCCGCGATCGGGACTCGAGCCACTCAGTGCCGCGTACGCCTCTGCTGGTCGATTGAGATAGCTCGATGAAATGGCGACGAGGAGTACCATGTCCACCGAACCTGGACTCAACCGCATCAGCTCGTGCGATGCGCGCAATCTTCCGAGGAGGTCGCCGCGGAGATCGGACTCGAACAACGCCAATGCTTCCCGCTCGATTCGTCCCATGCGTGCGCGATGTGGTTCGAGCTTCGCAACCGCCTCAGCGAGGTCCGACCAGCGCTCCTTGACGTCGAGCACGTAGGCACGCATGAGCAGCGGCCCCGTGTATGCGCTGTCGATCGCCGACGCACGTGCCAGCTCTGCGAATACCGCCGCCGTGTCAGCCGGCCGCGTGAAGAACATCTCCCACGCGCGGCTCGCATGCTCGAACGCCTGCACCGACGGCGGTTCGATGAGAGCCGCCGTGCGCGCGCCCGCAGTGGTATCGGTCGACGCGGCCATCGAAGCGGTGACTCGGTTCGCCAGCTTGGCGAGCACGGTGGAGGCTTGCGACATGGGGCCGAACATCGGACCCACGGCGTGCAGTGTCACCTGTCTGGCCGGATCGAGGACGTTCGCCTCGAACTGCAGCGTGTCGCCTTGGCGATAGTAGCTGCCCGTTACGACCGTGGCCGCACCAGTCTGCGCCGCAAGCGCCGCCGCGCGATCGTATGCCGTGCCCGTCACTGCCGTTCGCGCAATCGTGCGAGACGCGAGGGACGACGTTCGGGAATCCACGACCTCGAAGTCCGCCTCGAGGAGAACGCGAGCGAGCCAATCGGCGGCGAGTTCTCCGTATGAATCGAGGCTCTTGTCGCCCGTATGGTTGGTGAAAGGGGCGACCACGATGCGCCGAGACGAGGGTGGCCCCGGCGGCTTTCCGAACATGCCGACGATTCGCGCCCTCGTATCCGGCGCGATTGCCGCGCCCACGGCAATCGCGATGATCGCGATCGCAGCGATGATCCACGGTGCTCTTCGTCGGGCAGCTTTGACTCGCGTACGCACGGGCGCGCTCGCGCGGACGGGCGTGCTCGTGCGCACTGGCCCACTCGCGCGTGGCTCGGCCGCGGGCGGTGCTTCCTGAGCGACGCTCTCAGTGACCGCGGTGCCGGCCTTGGTGGCCGCGGACGTGCGCGGCGTCGGCGTCCAATGCCCACTCCTCAACTCCTCGGCAAACGCGAGAACCGCGTCGTCAGCCGGCGAGTCCAATTGGTCGCGCACCATCGCGTCGTGTACACGTGCATGCTGGATTGCGGCGCTGACGTCTCCCGACTCGGCCAGCGCGCGCATGAGCGACAGCGCGACTCGGCCGCTCAATGGCTCCGCCGCCGCTGCTCGACGCCACCATTGCACCGAGGTGATCGAATCACCCGAGGCGTCGGCCGCCCGCGCGAGCCGCGCGATCGCTTCCAGGTGCGCGCGCTCGAGTCGCGATCGTTCGCTCGCCGCCCACTGGTCGAACTCCGGCGCCGCCTTCACGAACACGCCGTCGAGAAACGGCCCCGCGTAGAGCGACACCGCCGCCACATCGTCGCCCCGTGCGAGCGCTTCCTCGAACTCGCGGATGTCGCTCGCCACCAACGTGGGATCGAGTGTCAGCGTCGCCGTGCCGGCGATCGCATTCTCGTTCCCGAGGTCGCGCCGCAGCGCGTATACGGACTGCTTGAGCGCGTGCCGTGCGCGCTCGTCGTCACTCTCGGGCCAGAGACACGCCAGGAGCTTCTCGCGTGCCACTCCTGCCGGACCCGCTGCGGCTAAAAGCGCGAGTAGCGCCAGCCTGCTGCGTTGCGACGCCGCGCCAGTCACCGGCGCTCCGTCGTCCACGAGGCTCAGTCCTCCCAGCGTCAGGAGTCGGAGCACGAAGTGCGCAACGCGTGGAAGTCGCCGTAAAGCATGCAACTAAGATGCGCCGCGCTGGTCGCACACGCAAAGTGACACCCCCCTCCTATCCTCCTATCCGTCCATGGTCCCGACCTTCACGGTCGCACCGGCACTGTGCTCTGTCTCCGGGCGTCGCCGCTCTCGGCTGGAACGCCCCGCTGCGCAGATGGCACGAAGTAGTCGAGCGTTCGCGTCCCCTCGGCCAGATCCACCGCCGCGGTGCGCATCCGCTCCGCCTCCTTGATCTCACCGCGCTGTTCGGCCACCTGGCCGAGCATGAACGCCGTGGCGATGTACATCAATGGAATTCCCACCGACGGGCGATCCACCCAGTCGCCGCGGCGAATCATCGCCTTCGGCGCACCGTACGAGTTCCAGAGCGCGCGCGTCCGATTCACGTCGATGTGCCCCGTCCCTTCGGCCGCCACGGTGTCCTTGGTCGCACTGATTGCCGCCGGCTGGATCTTCACCGCGAGTCCCTGGACCAGCGCGTAGGGCTCGAGACCAAGCGCCTGCACATAGCTGCCCGACGTCCTCGCGATATACATCGGCCGATGGCCCACGTTGTCCTTGATGAGTTGCAGTACCATGAGGTCGCCGCGCGTGACCACACCGTACTCCAACTGACGCGGATCGACGATCGCCTTCAGGGTGCCCGTCTGGAACACCTGCGGCGTACGGACTTCGATGTATTCGGGAACTGAGTCCAGCTGCTGCCTCGTGAGCGAGAATACAGGCTTTGATGGCAGCGCGGTGCTCGAGTGCCGATACATCTCGGGCCCCTTCGCTGCATCGTACACCGGGACTGGTCGGCGCAGCAGACCGCGCGGATACCAATCGGTGTTCAGCAGCGACGTCACCGCAACTGTCACGTCTGGTCGTACTCCTTCGACCTCCTGGGCATACCAGAGCGGAAAGG
>JAQBPV010000048.1 GCA_028287345.1 Gemmatimonadota bacterium | reverse complement strand
TATCCGCTCGACGTCGCGAACTTCGGTGAGCCGCTCGACATCGACAAGAACGGCCACATCGCGATCGTCTTCACGCGTGCCGTCAACGAGCTGACCCCGGCGCGAGCGAACAGCTACGTCGGCGGATTCGTCTTTTCGCGGGATCTCTTTCCGAACACGCAGACGTCGCGCGCGCAGGCATGCGCCGGCAGCAATCAGGGCGAGTACTTCTACATGCTGGCGCCCGATCCCACAGGCGTCGTGAACGGCAACGTGCGGACGACCGGCTTCGTGGACTCGGCGACGGTCGCGGTGCTGGCCCACGAGTTTCAGCACCTGATCAATGCAACGCGCCGGCTGTACGTGAACAACTCTCCGGTGTTCGAGGAGAAGTGGCTGGACGAAGGACTCGCACACGTTGCCGAAGAGCTGTTGTACTATCGGGAGTCTGGGCTGACGCCGCGCTCGAATCTCGACATCAGCGCCATTCGCGCGACGTTCCAGCGCAGCGCCGCATTTGCGGCGGACATGAGCGGCAACGCGTCGCGCTACCGGTCGTATCTCATCGCGCCGTCCACGAACTCACCGTACTCGCTGAACGACTCACTGTCGACGCGCGGCGCGGCGTGGTCGCTTCTCCGCTACTCCGTCGACCGACTGAACGCCGCAGATGGCTTCACTGCGGGCAACGGCCAGGCGGTGACGACACCGGGCGACGTAACGCTGACGGCCGGTGCGACAACGAGCGAGTTCACCATCACGTTGGCGAACACCTCGTTGCAAGGCGGCGGCATCACGAGCTATCAGCTCAAATCGACGCCGGGTGTGGGTACGGCGTCGATACCAGTTGCCGAGGTGGCGGGGCCGTCGATGATGCGCATTCCCTTGGCGGAAGACGACCCCAACGTCCTTCACCGTGACGAGCGGTTCGAGGCACGGCTCCGTGCGCGTGAGCGCGCAGAGCTGACGCCGCTGATGGGCGCGGCGCGCACATGGTACGCGTCGCAGGCGATGCCAGCGCCGGCACTGATTCCGCGCCGCACGATCAGCACGAGCGGCAACTTTGCCGAAGCGGACGCCGCTACGTGGTTCCGATTGGTGAATGCAACGACGGCAGGCATGACGAACCTTCAGAGCGTCGTCGGTGGCAACGTCGCAGCGTTCGTCCGCGACTGGCAGGTCTCGCACGCCATCGATGACGTGGCCGCACCGAACACGGAGTACCAGCAGCGCAGTTGGAACTGGCACAGCATCTACCCGAGCATTACCAGCCCTCCGTCCACGTATCCGCTCTCGATTCAGAACGTGTCCACGAGCGCGAACGTCAGCGGCACCATCGTAGCCGGCGGAGCGCAGTACTATCGCGTCGCCGTTCCAGCAAATGGCACCGCAACACTCAGCATCAGCGCGCCTGCTGGCGCGGTGAATCCCAACCTCCAAATGGTCGTCGTCAGGACAAAGTGATGCGCATATATCGTAATGTCTTCGTGGCGGCGCTTGCCGCTTCGCTGTTCACCGCAGCGTGTTCCGATTCAGGGACAGGCACGGGCGCCGTCAGCAACACGCCGGTGCGCGTTGATGTCATCGCCGCGCCGGCGGCCGTCGGCGCGGCGGGTTCACTCGCCGGCGCGTTCACGGTGAAAGTCGTGAATGCGTCGGGTACGGGCGTGGCGGGGATCCTCGTGAATTTCACGTCCACCGGTGCGGCCACCGTCTCGCCCGCCTCGGCGACGACCGATGCGTCGGGGAGCGCCACGACGCAGGTGGCCTTCAGCACGATCATCGGCGCCGGGACCGTTCGCGCGACTGTCGCGGGCGTGACCATCGCTGCAACATCGGCGGTCAATGTCATCGCCGGTCCGACCACGAAGATCGTCAACAACCCGAAGACGCTGCGCTTCTTCACCGTCGGTGATACAGCACGTATCGCGGCGGCCGCGCAGGACCAGTTTGGCAACGCGGCAGGGAGCGGCGCTGTTGCCTATTCCGTCGTGGACGCCACGCTCGTGAGCGTCGATCAGGCAGGCCTCGTGCGCGTGTTGCGCCAGCCCGGCACCACGCTCGTGATCGCGTCGTCGAGCGGCCGCGCGGACACCACCGTCGTGACCGTGCTCGCTGTTGGTTCATCGAACTGCACGGGCAGCGCGACAGTGACGCCGATGAACGTCGGCGACGTCCAGACATTCAGCGGAACACAGTTCGCCTGCCTGAACGGGGCGACGTCGGGCGCAGAGTTCGCGCTCGTCGCGTTCAACAGCTCGGCAGATCCGTCGGCGCTGTCGACGTCAGTTACGGGCAATGGCCTCGCAACGCCGCCGAGCACCGCCGTGGTTCCGACGAGCAGCACGACGGCGCTTCGGTCACTCGCTGCCAGCCCGACACAGGCGACACCGCCGCAGTTGGACGAAAGCTTCCATCTGCGCCTTCTGGACCAGTTCCGTTCGCGGAACACCAGCGCCACGCGCGCCGCTCTCCGTTCGACGACCCTGCGCTCGGTCACCGGCAATGGCACCACCATTTCCTACTCCGCGATTCCCGCCGCTGCGAAGGTGGGAGATCTCGTGACCCTCAACGTCAGTTCCGACGCCTGCACTGGCCCGATCAACCACGCGCTGCGTGTCGAGGCGATCGGCACACAGTCCATCGTCTTCTCGGACACGTTGAACCCCACGGGCGGCTTCACCAACGCCGACTACCAGCGATTCGCCGCGCGCTTCGACACGCTCGTCTATCCCCTCGACGTCAATGCGTTTGGTGCGCCGTCGGACATCGACAAGAACGGCAAGGTCGCCATTCTCTTCACGCGCACCGTGAACGACCTCACGCCGCCGAACGTCAACTATTTCGTCGGTGGCTTCTTCAACCCGCGCGATCTGTATCCGAAGGTCGACTGCCCGGCGAGCAACGAAGGCGAGATGTTCTACATGCTCGCGCCAGATCCCAGCGGCGCCGTGAATGGCAACAAGCGGTCGACGGGATTCGTCGATTCGCTGACGACCGGCGTCATTGCGCACGAGTTCCAGCACCTCATCAACGGCAGCCGTCGCCTCTACGTCAACAACGCGTCGGCCGAAGAGACCTGGCTCAACGAGGGACTGAGCCACATCGCCGAGGAGCTGCTGTACTACCGCGAGAGCGGCAATACGCCGCGGCGGAATCTGACGGACAAGGCGATCCGCCTGGACAATCCGGCGATCTACCCCGCCTTCAAGATGGACGCGGCATCGAACTTCTCCCGCTTCATGCCATACCTGCGGAATCCAAGCGTGTTCTCACCGTATGCGGACGACGATGAGATCGAGACGCGCGGTGCGACGTGGTCGTTCCTTCGCTACCTGGCCGATCGCCTCGGAACCACCGACGGCACCATCTGGCAGCGATTCGACAACTCGAAGCTGACGGGACTTGCGCTCATTCAGCAGATCATCGGCAGCGCACCGGCGCCGTACTTCAGGGATTGGGCGGTCGCCAACTATCTCGATGACCTGGGAGTGAACAGCGATCCGCGGTTCATGCACCCGAGCTGGAATTTCCGCGACATCATGACGACCACGTTCCTCAACGTTCCGACGTATCCGCTGGCCACGAGCCCGCTCGCCGACGGAACGAAGAAGGATCTCCAGATCCGCGGCGGTTCGGCGAGCTACCTCCGGTTCTCCCTGCCGGCGGGCAAGGAAGGGTTGCTCACGTTCAGCTCCGGCGGAGGCGCGCCGAGCACGCCACTGCAGTTCGTCGTGGTGCGGACGAAATAGGCAGCGAGCATTCTGTACGATGAAAGCGGGTGGCGCTCTGAGGAGCGCCACCCGCTTTTCGCGTTGGCGGGCTACTGGCCGTCTCCCGGAGAGGAGCGTAGTGTAGCGGATAGAGGCTGTCCGCTTCCGTACGACTGCCGTCGCGCACCGGCGGGAGAACACCAACGGAGTAGCGAATGCGAATTCCGATCACGGTCTACGGCTCCACGCTGCGGCGTGTCGTCACCCTCGCTGTTCTGCCGGCGGCGTTGGCTGCGCAGGCCGGCAGCGGCACGGTCACAGGACGCGTCATGACGGGCAGCGATCCCGTCAACGCCGCGACGGTCGTCGCGACAGGCACGGGACGTGGAACGCAAACACGCAGCGACGGCACGTATCGGCTCACGCTCCCCGTCGGACGACACGAGTTGCGCGCACGCGCGGTGGGATTCACCTCGGGACGCGATTCGGTGACGATCACGGCAGGTGGAACGAATACCGTGAACTTCTCGCTCGAGCGAAGCATCGCCACACTCGAAGCGGTGACGACGCTCGGCACCCGCGGTGAAGCGCGCACGGTGATCGACGCGCCCGCCCCGATAGACATTCTCTCGGCGGCCGACATCAAGGCGACGGGTCGCACCGAGACGGCACAGATGATCCAGGCCGTCGCGCCGAGCTTCAACTTTCCGCGCACGTCGATCGGCGACGGAACGGACCACGTGCGTCCGGCAACATTGCGCAGCCTCGCGCCCGACCAGACGCTCGTGCTCGTGAACGGCAAGCGCCGTCACAACAGCGCGCTCGTGAACGTCAACGGCTTCGTTGGCCGAGGCTCGGCGCCCGTCGACCTGAACGCCATTCCATCGAGCATGATCGATCACATCGAGATCCTGCGCGACGGTGCGGCGGCCCAGTATGGGTCCGATGCCATCGCTGGTGTGATCAACATCGTGCTCAAGCAGGGCGACGGTGGCGAGGCTCGTTCGACGATCGGCGAAAACGTCACGACGTACAACCGCGCTGACAACTTCACACCGTTCCCGAGTCAGGTCGGCGAAGTATCGGCGCATGACGGGAAGGTCTTCCACTCGGCGCTCGACTACGGCTGGACGGGCACGCAGAATCGCTTCCTTCACCTCGCGGGGGAGTTCCGCGATCGCGGATACACGAATCGCACGCTGGCCGACCCGCGTGTGCAGTATGCAGTGGGTGATCCGCGCGAGACCAATCCGAGCCTGCCGTCACCGGAAGGACGCATCAATCACCGGCAGGGTGATGCGGCCACGCACGACATCCAGGGATTCTGGAACGGTGGCTCGGCGCTCGGCACCGCGGACATCTACTCGTTCGGCGGCGTGGGGAAGCGGCACGGCGAGGCGGCTGGTTTCTGGCGTCGGCCGAGTGACGATCGCACGCTGCGCAATCTCTATCCGAATGGATTTCTTCCGCTCATCGCATCGGACATCTGGGATGCATCGGGCGCCGTGGGCGTGAAGGGTGAGAAGTCGGGATGGAATTACGACCTCGGCACCGTGTACGGCGGCAACCAGTTCGGCTTCACGATCAAGACCACGAACAATGCGTCAATTGGCCCGAACTCGCCGACGCAGTTCGACGCGGGCAAGCTGCGCTTCCAGCAGAGCACGACGAGTCTCGACCTCAATCGCAATCTCGGCAACTCGCTCCCCGTGCCGGTGAACGTTGCGGCTGGCGCCGAGTTTAGGTACGAGGATTACACGATCGTTGCGGGAGAGTTCGGGTCGTGGGTGAACGGCGGTGCCAAGGTCATCGACATCACGGGCGCGACGACCACCCGCCTCACGGCGCCCGGCGCGCAGGTCTTCCCAGGCTTCAAGGGCGACAGTGGCGGCAAGACGAACGACGCCGGCTCGCATTCGCGCAACAACACCGCACTCTATCTCGATGTCTCGTCGGACCTCACGTCGAAGTTTCTCGTCGATGTCGCCGGACGCTTCGAGAATTACAGCGACTTCGGCTCGACGACGACGGGCAAGCTGTCGACGCGATATCAGCTGCCAGGTGGGTTCGCCATTCGTGGCTCGGCGAGCACGGGGTTCCGCGCGCCGTCGCTGATGCAGGAATACTTCTCGTCCACGGCAACGAACTTCGTCGCGGGCGTGCCGCTCGACATCAAGACCTTCCCCGCGAACTCCCGCGATGCGGGCGCGTTGGGTGCGAGCCCGCTCAAGGCGGAGAAGTCGCACAACTACGGCATCGGCATGGCGGCGGAACCGGTGAAGAGCCTGTCGCTCACCTTCGACTACTACTACATCGAAGTCGGCGACCGCATCGTACTGTCGAACAACTTCACTGGACCAATCGCGATTGCGGCGCTTCAGGCGATCAACATCACGGGTATCAGCGGCGGTCGCTATTTCACCAATGCGATCGACACGAAAACGCACGGGTACGATGCGATCCTGAACTACGGCTACGCGTTCACGAACACGAGCCTGTTGAAGCTGACGGCCGCGTACAACCACAACACGACACGCGTGACGCGCGTCGCCGCGCTGACGGGCAGCATCTCGGGACTCCAGGGCAGCCTCTTCGATCGGGTGGAGCAGGCGCGTATCGAGCTGGGCAAC
>JAQBPV010000536.1 GCA_028287345.1 Gemmatimonadota bacterium | reverse complement strand
CTCCGTCGTATCGCTCGGCGTATACATGGGCACTGCGTCCAACCCGGCGCGCTGGGCGGCGGCGCGAGCGACCGCTTGGCCGCGTTGACGCTCGATGCTCCGCGCATCGCGCACGGTGGGGGGCACGAGGAATAGAACAAGCGCGCCCAGCACAACGATGGCGCCAGCGGTCGCGGGGCGAACCTTCGCCGGCGGCGCAGTACGAGCGCCCAATCGTCGAGAAATCCATCGGCTCGACGCGCACAGCAACAGACCGCCAGCGACGAGGACGAACGTCCCCCATCGCACGCTGACGTACGTCCCCGATTCCTCGACGACTCGCTGGAGCCCGAGATCGACGTCGCCTGCGACCGCGCTGATCATTCGCGCCAAGCCAACCTCCAGGGGCAGGAATGCCATGCCGAGTGTGAAGAGCGCCCCGACGCCGATGAGGGCGACGGCGTCGTAGGCGCGCGCGAGACACAGCAGCAGTGCCACGACCGCGAGGACGAGCAGCAGTCCGCCGTTCCCCATCCACAGCGCAGGGATATCCCCGACCGTCGGCGCGGTGATGAATGGCAAAAAGACGCCAGCGCCGAGAAGCACCGCGCCCGCAATGCCGAGTGCGGACTGAAGTGGAGAGAAGTCGCGGTCGCTCATCTTCTGAAGGACGACTGGCAGCTCCGACTGTATACGTCCGCGTCTGGCACGGCATTCCCACTCGCAGTACGCTACGTGACCATGCCCGACGAAAGTTTGTTGCGCGAGCCGGCCGATCGCGGGGTGCGCCTCGTGGCGCTCTCGCTCCTCGCCGATGCCCACAAGGCCGCTCGCAAGCTCGCTCATGCCAACGACGACGATGAGCGCGACGACGCCCTCCATGACTTTCGCGTCGCCGTGCGGCGGTTCCGCAGTTGGTTGCGGGCGTTCGAGCCATGGGTCGACGAGGCGGTATCGCGGAAGAGACTGAAGCGACTGCATCAGATTGCAAATGCGACGGGTGCGGCGCGCGACGCGGCCGTCCATCTGGAGTGGATGCGCCACGAACGCGGTCTCATGGGCATTCGTCAGCGCATCGGAGAGGCATGGCTGCGCGACCGGCTTGACGGACGACGCGCAGAGGGGATGGAAGACGCTCTCGCCGCGGCGGCGGAGTTCGACACGATGGCACCGAAGCTGGAACGCAAGCTCGCGAGCTATCGCTGTGCCGTGGTCCCGAAGGAGAAGCCGTCGCTGTTCGGAGCCGTCGTCTCCGAACGGCTGCGCGACGGTACCAAGTCGTTACGTAGGCATCTCTCGGCCATTCGCAATATCGACGACGTGGATCACGCGCATCGCGCGCGCATCGCTGCCAAGCGGTTTCGTTACGTCTTCGAATCGGTGGCTGACTTGATCCCGGATGGCGACGCGATCATCGAGGCGCTCAAGTCGCTTCAGGACTCGCTCGGCGATCTGCACGACGTGCACGTGTTCTCGAAGGAAGTGCTGGTGGCCACGGAGGAAGAGGACAACGCGGCGGCCTGTCCCGGTCTGCTCCGCCTCGCGCGCCGGCTCGAGGAGCGCGGTGCAAGGGCGTACGCGGATGTCGAAGCGGAATGGCTCCACGGCGCGGGTGCGCCACTTTTTGCTGGACTGCGCGATCTCGCCGAGGAGGTGGCTACCAGCTCCCGCGGTCCTTGAGTCGATCGGCAGCATACTTGACCGCGAAGTCGTGGACGTCGACGACGGCGCTGGGGACTTCCTCCCACGGCTGCAGCGCCTCGCCGTACTCGTAGATCGCGGACTCCTGTGCTTCTTCGACGGTGAGATGCCAGGTGTCGCCGCCGAATTCGCCGTGCGCCGTGTAGCGGAATAGCATCGCGCCGGGATCGTCGTCGGCGACGAGAATGACGACGTCGGCCAAGGGCAGCATCTTCTCCGGGATGAGCGGATAGTTGCCGGTGTGAATGGCGCGACGTTCGCCGGTAAGCGCGCCGACGAGGGCAAGAAGGCGCGTATGCGATTTCTGACTCACTGTGACCCCCGCTGGGTACTCCGTTCGGGGGTACAATAGCACCGCTTGCTGTGTGAGGCGAGCGGTTGCGTGCGCCGCGCGCCTCACACGGTAGCGTTACTGCTCGACGAGCACCAGAAACCGCGATGGAGCCCAGAAGCGCGAGGCATCAGCGATCTTGAGATTCCCCTTGAAGGAATTCCGATCGCGTTCGCCAACGACTGCATCGTCGAGACTCTGCCGCGAGATGACGCGATACCGGCGCGTGCTGTCAGGCATCGCAATCTCCTTCGCGCCGCGCTGATCCAGCGGCGTGAACTCCTGCGGATCGAGCGTGCGCGCCACCTGCAGCGTGCGGCCCGGGTGCGCGAAGAGCAGGTTCGCCCCGCCCTCGCGGACGATCACGCCGCGCTTCACCAGGTCATCCTCACGGCCGATGACGTAGTACGCCTTGTTGTGTACCGTCTCGACCGCCGCCAGCGTGCTCGCCAGCTGCACCTGCTCGTTCTTCAGGCTGTCGATGCGCACCGACAGCGTCTGGATGGTGGCGATCTGACGCTGGATGGTGACGTTCAGGTCCGTGATCATCGTCGAATCGCTCGCGAGCTGGTCGCGGAGCGCGACGTTCACCTTGTTCGCCTTCGCGAGCTGGTTGTTCACCTTCGCAAGCTCGGCCGCCGTCGAACGAGCGCGCGCGACGAGGGCGTCCACGCGTGCCATCACGACCTTGCGATTCTCGATCTGGCGAGCGAGCGGGTCGAGCCGGCGATCGGAGCGCTTGTTCTTCGGCAGGCCCTTCACCGTGGACACGCTGCTGTCGATGTGCATGATGAAATCGTCCGCCTGCAACACGACTCGCGTGAGCGAATCCTTTTGTGCAGCGAGCCGCATGGCGAGCTGCGTGTGCTGTGCGTTGACCGCAGACAGCGCGCTGTCGCCGCTGACATGCTCGGCCGAGGGGCCGCATGCGGTGAGGGCAAGTGCGGCAAGCGCTGCGGTGGTCGTGCGACGAATGATCATCATATGCAACTCGACTGAAGGGCGTGATGACGGTGGGCGAGGGCGCAGGCGACTCGGCCACCTGATTTCTGCGATGACGCAAGATGGGCCCAGCACGCCCGCCGCCGCGTGGCGGCATCTCACAAGAATTCGGTGACTCGCCTCACGCCGTCAGTAGTGCTGCTCCGCGCCCGCCACCACTCGCCAGGTGTCGCGCGCGATGAGCAGCTCTTCATCGGTGGGCAGCACCCATAGCTGCACGCGCGACTCTTCGCCGTCGATCCGACCCTCGGCGCCACGCGTCGACGCATTCTTCGCGTCGTCGACGACGATGCCGAGCCACTCGAGCCCTCGGCAAATGCGTTCGCGCACTTCGGGCGAATTCTCGCCGATGCCGCCGGTGAAGACGATCGCGTCCGCGCCGTTCATCGCCGCGAGATATGCACCGAGATACTTCTTCACGCGATAGCAGAAGACGTCGATCGCCACGCGGGCACGCCGGTCGCCATGCTCCTTCTCCTCAGCGAGGAGCTCGCGCATGTCGGCGGTGAGGCCCGAGATGCCGAGCAGCCCGGACTGCTTGTTGAGCATGGTCTCGACGTCGTGCGCACTCAAGCCTTCCTTGATCGCGACGAA
>JAQBPV010000523.1 GCA_028287345.1 Gemmatimonadota bacterium | reverse complement strand
ACCCCATCAAATGAGTAGTACCCCTAACGACGATTGCCCTATTGCAAGGGCACTGCCGTATTTCGGAGGCCGATCACCGCAGCGGCGGCGCGGACGACGGAGGGCGACGATGCCTGGTCGCCTGTTCATACCCATAGGCGAGACCGATGAGCGTCGGCTCAGACCATGCCCTCCCGAGGAATTGAAGGCCGGCGGGCAGTTGGCCACGCGTATACCCCATCGGCACAGTGATCGCCGGAAACCCCGTGCTCGGCGAAAAGAGCTGGCTGTTGTCGCCGTGCGGAGTGTTGAGGTCGCCAATAAGACGCGGCGGGTTGCTCCACGTCGGATAGACCAGCGCGTCGAGCTTGAGGGAGTCCATGAGCGCGGTGACCGACGTCCGCAGCCACGCGCGAAACTCGTCGCGGCTCGCGCATCCGGGGTGCTTCGCGGGCGGCAGCGACTCCAGCTGTGCCGCCTCCAGCCGCGCTTGAATGGTCGGATGGAAGCGACGCGACGCGATCACCTCCGCCAGCGAATGCACCGGCGCGCGATCACCCTGCCGAGCGAGCCAGGTATTGATGTCGTACTTGAACTGGTTGCAGCCGCCAGCCGTACGGAGTCGAGCGTCCAGGCCCGGCACGGCAACGGGATCGACGACCGTGGCGCCCTGCCGACGCATGTCGTCGAGCGCGGCCATGAGCACTCGGACGACCTCCGGATCCGTGGTCTCCCGGTCGTAGGCCTGATGTAGCACGCCGATGCGCGCACCCTTGAGCGCGTCGCGATTCAGGAAGGTCGTATAGTCGGCGGCACGTCGCCCGCGCGCGCGTGCGGTAACGGTATCCGCAGCGTCCTCACCTGCGACCACCTGGAAGATCGCCACCGCGTCGGCGACGGTCCGCGCCATTGGACCGGCGATATCCGACGCCAGATTGAGCGGCGCCACGCCACCTCGGCTCGTCAGTCCCATCGTCGACCGAATGCCGACGAGCGCCTGGTGCGCCGATGGTCCGCGAATGGAATTGCCTGTGTCGGTGCCGAGTGCCGCTTCGCCGAAATTGGCGGCGACCGCCGCGGCAGAACCTCCACTGGAGCCGGCCGTCACGCGGTCGAGCGAGTATGGATTCTTCGTGTAGCCCGGCAGGATCGAGCTCACCGTCTCGTACGGCGTGAACGCGAACTCCGCCATGTTCGACTTCGCCAGGACGATCGCGCCTCCCTCGCGAATGCGTCGCACCATGTACGCGTCCTGTTTCGGCTGCATTCCCTGCAGCGAAAGCGAGCCCGCCGTCGTGGGGAGGTCCATCGTCTCGAAATTGTCCTTCACCATCATCGGGATGCAGTGCAGCGGGCCGGTCAGGCCACCCGCTGCCATGCGTCGGTCAAGCGAATCGGCGACAGTCAGTGCCGCCGGATTGACGACGATGATTGCGTTGATCGCTGGACCATTCTTGTCGTAGGCCGCTATGCGCTGGAGGTACGCATTCACGAGCTCCCGGCAACTCAAGGTGCCGGCTCGCATCGCGGCGTGAATCTCGGCGATCGTCGTCTCGGTGACTTCGAACGTCGGCCGTGGACGGGTGGTCTGCTGCGCAGAGAGAGCGACCGGCGCGATCAGCGCCGCGAGAATCGAACGGGATGTGCGGATCATACGCCAACCTCTACTCCGGGTATATCCAACCGCAATAGGCGCGAGACAAGCGTCGGAGATTTTGTGAAGCGAGTTGACGGATCTGAACGGAGAAGGCGGAACGGCAAGATCCTTCGATCCTTCGACATACGGCTCAATCGTGGGCACTCGCTTTTTCGCGGCGCATGCGCAGACTACCCGAATGAAGATCGACCTCATCCTCGTCCCGTATGACTCCGCGCAGCGCGGCACGAGGATGGGTGCGGGACCGGAGCACCTCGTTGCCAAGGGGCTCCCCGCACATCTCGAACGACTCGGCCACCACGTCGAGCTGACTACCGTCGACCCACCGACCGATAGCTGGCGTGCCGAGATCCGCACTGCTTTCGAGTTGGCGGCGTTGATTGCGGATTCTGTGCGGAAGGCGCAGCGAAACGGTGCCTTTCCCGTCGTCCTCGCGGGCAATTGCTTCGCTTCGCTTGGCGTCGTTACTGCGCTCGGCGCGGGGACAGGTGTTCTCTGGTTCGATGCGCACGGCGACTTCAACTCTCCGGAGACGACCACCGGCGGCTTCCTGGATGGGATGGCGCTCGCGACGCTCACTGGCCGCTGCTTCACCGGGATGTCCTCTCGTCTGTCCGGCTTCGTTCCCGTTCGCGAGGAGCATGCGTGGCTGCTCGGGACGCGCGACCTGGATCCGGCGGAGGAGGAAATGCTTCTCGACTCGCCGATCGGTCGCGTGCCCGCGGAGTCCATTGGTGCCGAGCTTGGCGAGCGTGTTCGGAAGGAGCTCGATGGCCCGCAGCAGTTGCATGTGCATCTCGACCTCGATGTGCTCGATCCGTCGGACGGTCGGGTGAACGAGTACGCGTGCGAGGGCGGGGTGTCGGCGTCGAACCTCCGATCTGCCATGGGTGCTTTGGGCATGCTCGATACCGTCGCTGCGCTGACACTGTCGGCATACGATCCGGGTTATGATGCGGATGGTCGAGTGTGCGCGACGGCCTTTGCGGTGCTGGAGTCGTTTTTTGCTGAGTCGTGAGCCTCGAATCGGGGTTGTGCAGTAACGAGCGATGACTGGTATGTTCGTTCGCCTTTCCCACCTCTGGAGCTTCCAGAATGCACTCGCGAATCATCGCTGCCACGCTAGCGCTGTCGCTCGTCGCGTGTGGTAGCAGGGACAAATCGGCAGACACTCCTGCAGTCACGCCGACGCCCCCCGCACCACAACCCACGATCGTCGCAGCCAGAATTTTGCCGGGCGCCCTGAAGCGGCTCCCATGGCTGTTCGGCGCCTTTCGCGGCATCGGTGCCGATGGTACGACGCAGGCGCCGTTCTATGAGCGGTATTCGCTTGCCGACGATTCGACGCTCATCGTCGAAAGCTTCACGGATTCTACCCTCACCGGCAAGATCGACACGACACGCTACGAAGCTCGACGCGATAGCCTGAGTAATCCCGGCGCGGCGCGCTATCTGGCGACGGCCATTTCGAGCGACAGCGTGACGTTCGGTCCGTGGGTCGGAGTGAAGAACGGCTTCACGTGGAGGAAGGGCGACGCGGCGGGATGGACCGCGGTCATCATCCCCGCACGCGCCGGCGTTCCGCGGCGCACGTACCGAATGGTCCGCCTCAAGTAGCAAATCAACGCATGCGACGCCCTTCTCTCGCGCTGGCGATCATTGGCTTGGCGATCGTGTCATCCTGCTCGACGCTGACGAAGGCGATCGAGGCCATCGCAACCGATACGCCCGTTTCGGACATCCGCGAAGTGCGCGCTCGCTCCAACAGGGCGATTGCGGCGCACGATCTGGAGGGCGTCGTGGTGACACTGACGCCTGATGTCGTGGTGACGACGGGGAACGGCGGTGTGTTGGTCGGCCGAGATACCGTGCGCTCCGCCTTCCGGCGCAATTTTGCTGATACGACGTTCATCGATTTCCTGCGAACGCCCGACAGCATCACCGTGAGTACCGCTCGGCCGACAATGGCGGCTGAGCAAGGTCACTGGTTGGGACGGTATCACACGGCGAACGGAATGGAGGATATCGGCGGGGTCTATCTCGCGATGTGGCGGCGCACTACCGAAGGATGGCGTATTCGCTCTGAGCTGTTCATCAGCCTCACCTGCCACGGTCCGCGCATGTGCACGCCCTGATGCGCGCCGTGCTACTGCTTCCAGGAATCCAGTAGGCGTCGCACGGCAACGATCTGTCCGATGTGATAGCTGGCGTGATCCGTGGCCACGAGGATGGTCCGCAGGTATGTCTGACCGCTGCCGTGCGGGATTTTCCCGGTGAGGTCGACCCTCGTTCGCGTGGTGAAGCTCGCGAGCTCGTCGCGATCACTACGGATCTTCTTGAGACTCGAGCGCCACGCCGCATCGCTTGGCGGCTCTGCCGTTGGTGGCCAGTAGTCGTCCGGCCATTTCAGGACGTGGACATACTTCGGGTTACGGAGGAAGTCGAGCAGGTCGTTCTGAGCGATGCGAATGTGTTCGACGAGCTCCCAGACCGAGTGCGGGTACCCCTCCGGCCGGCGTCCCCGGTCGGCCTTGTCGAGTCCTTTCAGTGCACCATCGAGGGGAACGTGTGCCTGATCCCAGTCGATTGAGGTCGAGACGATCGATTGCCAGCGTGGTTTTGACATATATGAATAGAAATTTATGTGTTTCGTGATTCGCTTGAAATCTTCGTCTTCGCCTTCAGAGTAAGTCGGACAGAAAAACGCGGGGAGCGGATTGGACTGATCTTACGGACAAGTGCCGGATCGGACGTCGGGCCGGCTCCGTACCGCGGCATTTTCTGGCATTTATTGGTTGGGGCCTACTGTCGATTCTTGGTCCATGATTCTTGGAATTCTTTGATTATTTGATTCTTTGGGATTATGAATTTCTCAATTCATTAATCCTTTAATCCTTTGATCCTTTGATCCTAGCCGGGTTGTTGGTTTCTGCGGTTCCAAGGAGCCAAGCGAGTAAACCGAGAGATCGGACGGAAGGGCTAGGATTGAAGAATTCAAGGATTGAAGGATCCAAGCCTAGATCGGGTGTAGTGCGCGCCGAACCACGATCAATATTTATTTATTTATTTCGAGAATTCGACTCGGCAAGAAACGCCTCCACTGCCGGCCACACTAGTTCCGGTCGCTCTGCATATGTGAAGTGTGCCGCACGCGGCACCCGCATCAATCGCGCGTGCGGTAAAGCGCTCACCCATTCCTCCACGAGATCCATCGGGATCGACTCTTCCTCGCCGTGCACGATGAGGGTTGGCGCAGGCACATTGCGTAGTGCGGAGCGAATGTCCCAATCGCCGTACGACGCCATCACGATCCGATTGGTCGTTCGCAGGCCGTAGCGTATTCCCGCCGGCGCCGATGCGCATAGATCCGACTTGATCAGCGGGAGTGTCCGATCAGGCTCAGCGAGCCGAGGACGCATGGCTTCCGCCCAGTATCCTCGGCAAGCTTGTCGGGCGTCGACGGTGGTGTCGGAAAGCATTCGATTCGCGGCCGCCATGCGCAAGCTTGCCGAGCTGTCGAGTTTTGTCGTCATGCTCTGGCCGAAGCGTGTCCAGAACGTCCCGCGCCGAGGAGGGACTGGACCGAAAAACACCATCCGTCGAACGGCTTCCGGGTGCGCGATAGCATACGTCGCTGCCAGAAGTGGCCCGTACGAGTGCGCTACCAGCGTGACTCGCGACAGTCCGAAGTGTCGCCGCACGGCGTCGAGGTCGGCGACCTGCTGCGTCGCATTCAGGAGCGTGGTATCGGCAGGAAGCGTCGATTTGCCGGTGCCGCGCTGATCGTAGAAGATCACCACATGCCTGGTGCCGAGTGGTGCGAAGTCGCCCGCGATGCTCTCGAGGTCGACGCCCGGGCCGCCATG
>JAQBPV010000506.1 GCA_028287345.1 Gemmatimonadota bacterium | reverse complement strand
GCCGTCGTATCGAGTGCGCATCGCGGTAAGGACGTCCTCGCCCTTGGCGTAGCTGACCTGAACGGGCGGAGCCGATGGTGCGGGAGCGGGGCTACTGGCAGGTGAGCGGTGGCAGGCGGACAGTGCGGCGAGGAACAGCGCAGCAGTCGGCGCAGCGCGGAGGGGGAGTCGTGTCATGTCACAATGATCTGTCGCGATTCCGTAGCCCGCAACGGCTGCTGGTGTCGCCGCGCACTGTCACCTAAGCTTCGCGCATGAGTGACGACGCACCTTCATTCGTGCGGGGCATCTTCGCCGGTGCCATCCACGACAGCCTGCTCTTCCCGTTTCCTGCCTCGCTCGACGAGCGCGATCCGGAGGAGACGCGGACCGTCCGTCACCTCCTCAGCGAGCTCGAGCGAATGAGTCGAGGTCTCATCGACTCGGCTCGCTTCGATGAAGAGGAAACCATCCCCGAAGAGGTCATCCGCGCGCTCGCGGATACGGGCTGGCTCGGCCTCTCGATCCCGAAGGAGTACGGCGGACTTGGTCTCTCCCCGGCGGCATACTCGCACGTCTTCGGTGCGCTCTCGAGTCTCGATGCGTCACTCGGCGTGCTGGTCGCGGTGCACTGCGGGCTGGGCTCCAAGGCGATCGTCCTCTTCGGCACCGACGAGCAGAAGTCGCGCTACCTGCCGATGCTCGCGCGCGGCGAAACGCTCGCCGCATATGCGCTCACCGAGCCGGAGACGGGATCGGACGCGCAGCACATCGTGTCGCAGGCGCAGCCCAATGACGACGGCAGCTGGACGCTCACGGGGCACAAGCACTGGATCGGCAACGGTCATCGCGCCGGTGTGATCGCGACGTTCGCGCAGACGCCCGTGGAGAAGGACGGCAAGACGGTCCTGCGCCCGACCGCCTTCATCATCCGTCCAGACATGCCGGGCTTCAAGGTCGTGAGCACCGTTCGCAAGATGGGCATTCGCGGTAGCACGCAGGCGGAGCTGGTCTACGACGAGATGCGCGTACCCGGCGACCACGTACTCGGCACGGTCGGCAAGGGATTCGGCGTCGCCGTGCAGGTGCTCAACGCAGGGCGGATGACGCTCGCCGCCGGCTGCACCTCGGGCACGCGCAAGTTTCTCAAGCAGATGGTGGAGTTCGCGGAGTCGCGCGTGCAGTTCGGGCGACCGATCGCCGACTACGAGATCACCCAACGCAAGCTCGCCCGCACAGCGAGTGACCTCTACGCCGCCGATGCGATGCTCGGTGTGCTGACGCAGCTCGCAGATGCAGAGGGCGGCGAATACGCGCTCGAGGCAGCGTGCTGCAAGGTGTTCGCGAGCGAGATGGTCTGGCGTGCCGCTGACGAGATGGTGCAGATCGCCGGCGGACGCGGCTTCGTGAAGCCGTATCCCTACGAGCGACAGCTGCGCGACTCTCGCATTAACAGGATCTTCGAGGGCACGAACGACATTCTCCGGCTCTTCATCGCGCTCAACGGCATTCAGGGACCGGCCGAGGAGCTGAAGGAGTTGGGGCTCGCCCTCAAGCGTCCGCTCAAGAACCTCGGACTTCTCTCCGAGTATGCCGCATCGCGGCTCGCGCGAACGCTTGGCGACACCTCGACGATCGACGTCGAGCTGCATGAGCGGCTGCAGGCACACGCCAAGTACTTCGAGAAGCATGTCGCCGAGCTGAAGGACGGCGCGGAGAAAGTGATCCGCGAGTATCGGAAGGACGTGGTGGACCGCCAGATGGAACTCGAGCGGTTGAGCGACATGGCGATCGAGATGTTCGCGACAGCGTGCGTGCTCGCGCGCACGCAGAAGCTGCTCGAGGAGAATGGCGAAGACGGGTGCGCGCGTGAGCTCGCACTGTGCGACCTCTTCGTCGTCGACTCGGGGCGCCGCTTCCGCGCGAGCCGAGGCGCGCTGCAGTCGTGGCAGGACGATGGTCGTCGGGCTGTCGCCCGCGCGGTACGCGAAGATGGAGGCTACGGCGTCGCCAGCGCATTGCTCCCTGATGAAATACCCGCCAACGTGGACGGCAAGCGATGATCTACGACATCTCGGTACCGGTTCGGCACGGCGGCGTCGTCTATCCAGGGAATCCGACGATCTCCATCACGGCGCAGCAGGCCATCTCGCAGGGCGCCGGCGCAAATGTGTCGCGCCTCGACTTGGGATCGCACACGGGCACACACGTCGACGCGCCGAAGCATTTCTTCGACGACGGCGCCGGCGTCGACGGGCTCTCGCTCGACGTTCTGATGGGGCCTGCGCGGCTGCTGGCGTTTTCGGACGACGTGAAGAGCATCGGCGAAGCAGAGCTGCGGGCGCATGACCTCACCGGCGTCACGCGAGTACTGCTCAAGACGCGCAACTCGGCGTGGCTCGCGAGCGGCAGCTCCGAGTTTCACCCCGACTACACCTACCTCGCTCCCGATGGCGCGGAGTATCTCGTCTCGCTCGGCGTGAAGCTGGTCGGCGTGGACTACCTGTCGGTGGAGCAGTTCCACTCGGGACACCACAAGACCCATCGCACGTTGCTCGAGCGCGCGATCATCATCGTGGAAGGCCTGATGATGAATGACGTGCCTCCTGGAAATTACGAGCTGTGTTGCCTGCCCATTCTCTTTCCGGGGCTCGATGGCGCGCCGGCGCGGGCTGTCCTCGTTTCGACTTGAACCCTCTACCGCACTGCACACATGCAACTAGCAATGATTGGCCTCGGCAAGATGGGCGGCAACATGACCGAGCGACTCATGCGCGGAGGACATTCGGTCGTCGCCTACGATCGCGATGCAGCGGTGGTCGGCAAGTACGCCGGTCTCGGCGCCAAGCCTGCGACGGATCTCGCCAACATCGTTCAACAGCTCAGCGCACCGCGCATCGTGTGGATCATGGTGCCGGCCGGCAAGCCGACTGACGACACGATTGACGCGCTGTCGGGCCTCCTCGAGAAAGGCGACATCATCATCGACGGAGGCAACTCGAACTTCAAGGATTCCATCGCGCGCTCGACGCGATTGGCCGAGAAGGGGATGCACTTCATCGACTCGGGGACGAGCGGGGGCGTGTGGGGATTGGCGAACGGCTATTGCCTCATGGTCGGCGGCAACGACGCCGCCGTGAAGACATGCGAGCCGATCTTCCTCGCGCTCGCGCAGGAGGGCGGCTACGCGCACGTGGGACCATCGGGCGCGGGGCACTATGTGAAGATGGTGCACAACGGCATCGAGTACGCGCTGATGCAGGGCTATGGCGAAGGGTACGAGATCCTCGCGCAGTCGAAGACTTTCCCCAGTCTCGACCTGCGGCAGATCGCCGAGCTGTGGCAGCATGGCAGCGTGGTGCGCTCGTGGCTGAACGGCCTCGCCGTACACGCGTTCGAAGTCGATCCGAAGCTCTCCAAGTTGAAGGGCTACGTCTCCGACTCTGGTGAAGGACGGTGGACGGTGCAGGAGGCCATCGACATCGACGTGCCGGCGCCAGTGATCACGCTTTCGCTGCTCATGCGTCTGCGGTCGCGGCAAGACGACTCGTTCGGCGCGAAGGTGCTCGCTGCACTGCGCAACGAGTTCGGTGGACACGCCGTGAAGACGGAGGGTTGATGACCAGGCAAACCCCTGCCCTCGGCGCGACGACGCGCGCACGTCCGACGAGCCAGTTCGGAACCATTGGCCAACAGCAGCCCGAGCGCGCTGACCCATGCACGATGGTGATCTTCGGCGCTACGGGCGACCTCACCAAGCGGAAGCTGTTCCCCGCGCTCTATTCGCTCGCGGCGGAACATCTCATCTCGCCTTCGTTCGCCGTGCTCGGCGTCGGACGCGACGCGTCCGAGACGGATCAGACGTTCCGCGACAAGATGCGCGCGGCGCTTGCGGAGTCCGAGGAAGTGAAGTCCGTCGACGAGGAGATCTGGCAGTGGCTGGCGCAGCGCATCTTCTACTCGGGCGGCGAAGCCACGGACGAATCTGCGTACGACGCCATCAAGGCGCGCCTCGCCGAGATCGAAGCGGCGCGCCCTGAAGAGGCGCGCAATCGCTTTTTCTATCTCGCAGTGCCACCGAGTGTCTTCGAGCCGATCGTGCGTCACCTGTCGTCGAGCGGCCTGGTGCCGCGACACAACGATCCGCAGGAACGTCCATGGGCGCGTGTGGTCGTCGAGAAGCCGTTCGGGCACAGCCTCGAGACCGCATGCTCGCTCAACGCGCTCGTGCTCTCTCTGTTCGCCGAACATCAGGTCTACCGCATCGATCACTTCCTCGGGAAGGAGACGGTGCAGAACATCCTCGTGCTGCGCTTCGCGAATTCGATCTTCGAGCCGCTGTGGAACCGGCGCTGGATCTCGCACGTGCAGATCACGGCGGCAGAGGCGGTCGGCGTGGAAGCGCGCGGCAAGTACTACGAGGAAGCCGGCGTCGTGCGCGACATGTTCCAGAACCACCTGATGCAATTGCTCGCGCTCACGGCGATGGAGCCGCCGCCGAGCATGACGGCGGATGCCGTGCGCGACGAGAAGGTGAAGGTGCTCAAGTCCATCCGGTGGCTCACACCGGAATCGATTCCGACGAGTGCGGTGCGCGCGCAATACTCGGCGGGACTGATGAAGGGCAACCTCGTGTCGGGCTATCGCCAGGAGCCGGACGTCGCTCCCGATTCGCAGACGCCGACGTATGCCGCGGCGCGCTTTCACATCGACAACTGGCGATGGAAGGGTGTGCCTTTCTACATGCGCAGCGGCAAGCGGATGGCGAAGCGGTATTCGGAGATCGCGGTGACATTCCAGTCGCCACCGCACCTCATGTTCGGCGGCGATGGTGCGCATCGCGAGCTGCAGCCGAACGTGCTCGTCATGCGTGTGCAGCCGAACGAAGGTGTTTCGCTGAACTTCGAGGTGAAGGTGCCAGGCGCGGCGGTGGCGCTCACCCAACATCTCGAGGTTGCGCCGGTGGACATGGATTTCTCGTATTCGGAGGCATTCGGTGAGACGGCCGCGCCGGCGTACGAGACGTTGCTCCTGGACGTGATGATCGGCGAGATGACGCTGTTCACGCGGAGCGACGAGGTGGAAGCGGCCTGGAAGATCATCGACCCGTTGCTCAAGTACTGGGAGGAGCACGCGGCGAACCCGATGCCGACCTACGCGGCTGGAGGCTGGGGGCCAGCGGAGTCGGATCGGCTGATCTCGCTGGATGGTGCGCGTTGGAGGACTCCGTGAGATGAGTGAGCGTGAAGCGCTGTTGAAGGAGCTCAAGGCGGCACACAACGGTGAGCCGTGGCATGGGTCGTCGCGGGCGGTGATTCTGTCCGACGTCACGTTGGATGAAGCCACGCGCCATCCGGACGGGGGCGCGCATTCGATCTGGCAGCTGCTGCTGCACATGCGGGCGTGGACGAACGAGGTGGCGCGCCGGGTTCGCGAGGGGAATCCGGGCGAGCCGGCGGAAGGGGATTGGCCGCCGGTGGGCGCCGCGTCGGAGAAGGCGTGGCATAGCGCGGTGACGAGCCTGGAGGCGGCGCATGCGGAACTGAGCGCGGCGGTTCGTGGACTTCGCGAGGGGCAGCTCGATGAGCGCGTCGGAGGGCAGCGGGATGCGCCGCTCGGGACTGGGGTGACGTATCGTGAGATGCTGCATGGGCTTGCGCAGCATGATGCCTACCACTCGGGGCAGATTGCGCTGCTGAAGAGACTCTACCGGTAAGTAGTGCCCTGACGGCCAAACATCCGTACTGGCCGAGACGCCGCTAAAACGACATATTCGGCTCCCCCCGCCCAGCCAGTTTGAGGCGCCCGCCCCGTTGCCCACCAGCGATGCGCGTTCGTTCCGCGTCCGTCGTCCCCATCCGTGTGCTCGCCGTTCTTGCGGCGCTCCTTGGTGTGGCCGCCAGTGCCGCCGCGCAGGGTGGGACATGCAGATGACGAACCGACTGCGCAGCGCAGGACGAGCCGCGCCAGCCACTGCGGCCTACGCTGTCGTTTGGATGAAGCAATGAGCACCAGAGTGCTTCCTCCTGGCCCGACTGATCCGGCAACCGAGCAGGTTCGCCGATACATCGAGACGCCGATCGAATTCTGGGAGGCGTGCGAGCGGGACTTCGGCGCCACGATCACGCTCGAGCTGGGGTCGCTCGGACGCGTGATCCTGTTGTCCGATCCAGAGCACCTGCGGGAGCTGTTCCGACTGCCCACGGAAGCGTTCGAGTGTCATCAGTACAACGAGCACTATCGCTACGTGATGGGCGACCTCTCGCTGCTGTTGCAGGACGGAGCCACGCACAAGCGCCAGCGGCGCCTGCTCGCGCCGATGTTCCGCCACGACCAGCTGCTCCCGAAGATGTCGGAGATGCGCGACATCGTGCTGCGCATCGTGGACTCGTGGCCCGCTGGAAAGGCGTTCAACCCTCGGCCCTCGCTGCACGACATCACCTTCCAGACGATGGTGCGGCTGATCTTCGGCGACCTCGATTCGCCGACGAGCAGTGCGCTCATCACCGCTTATCAGAAGAGCGTCTCCGGCCAGGTGGGATCGTGGGGACCGTGGCGCAACTTCTCGCGCATGCAGCCGCAGATTCGCCTGCTGCTCGCCGACGAGATCACTGCGCGCCGCGCCGATCCCGACACGCCGGGATTCATGACGCACCTCGCGCTCTCGACGGAAGCGGACGGCACGCCGCTCTCACACGAGGAGTGTGAGGACCATGTGTTCTCGCTGCTCGTCGCCGGAGTGGACACGTCGGCGATCTCCCTCGCGTGGGCGTTGCACTGGCTCAGTCGCAAGGAGGACATTCGCGAGCGGCTCATCGCCGAACTGCCGCAGGCCGCAGGCGAAGAGACGGGCAAGGCGCTGCTGTCACTCCCGTATCTCCAGGCGGTGTACGCCGAGACGATCAGGATGTACCCGATCGTGCCGACGCCGTCGGGACGGAAGCTGCTGCGCGAGACTACCATCGGCCCATACACCTTCGACGAAGGCGTCACGCTCGTGCCGTGCACGTATCTCACGCATCGTCGCGAAGAGCTCTATCCGAACGCCGACGAGTACCGGCCCGAGCGCTTTCTCGAGCGGAAGTTCGCACCATATGAATTCCTTCCTTACGGTGGCGGCGCGCGCATCTGCGTCGGTGAGATGCTCGCGAAGTACGAGTTCACGGTCGCCGTCTCGGCAATTCTCGGGCGGTGGAAGATCGAGACGACCGACGCGCCCGCGATGCGCCCGGTGCGTCACGGCACCCTACTGGCGCCGCCCGACAGCGTCGAGCTGACGGTACACTGATGCGAGAGACGATCGTCGAGATCGCCGCGCGACGCGCGCGTGAAGAAGGAGATCGGCTTGCCTACGCGTTTCTCGCGGATGGTGAGCTCGAAGGCCAGCTCACCTTCGCCGAGCTCGATGCGGCGGCGCGCGCGATCGCCGGTGGCATCCTCGCCCACGCGCACGCGGGGGATCGCGCGCTGCTCGTGTACGAGGCAGGTCTCGACTTCGTCTGCGCGTTGCTCGGCTGCATGTACGCCGGCGTCATCGCCGTGCCGTTGCCCGCCCCCGAGGCGAGCCGAGTGCACACGAGCATGGTGCGGCTCGATGCGGTGATGAAGGACTGCGGCGCCCGACTGTTGCTCGGCAATCCGCGCACGCTCGACCTGATGCGCGGGTCGAAGGAGAATCTCGAGGGCTTTAGCAGCGCGACGTGGGTCGACACCCAGCAGCTTGCACGTCTCGGAACATCCGCTGAACTCTCTTTCCCACCAATCGACTCACTCGCCTATCTGCAGTACACGTCCGGCTCGACGACGTCGCCGAAAGGCGTGATGATCAGCCACGAGAACATCGTGGGTCATCTCGCTGGAATGCAGGAAGGGCTCGGCTACGATGCGTCGACGGTGTCGATCTGCTGGATGCCGCACTTTCACGACTACGGGCTGATCGAAGGCGTATTGCTTCCGCTGTTCAACGGAACGCCCGCGTACCTGATGTCGCCCTTCGCGTTTCTCAAGCGTCCAGCCTCGTGGCTCGACGCCATCTCCCGCTTTGGCGGCACGCACACGCAGGCGTTCAACTTCGCGTATCGCTACTGCGCGAGACGCGTCACCGACGCACAGCGCGAAGCACTCGACCTGAGCAGCCTCCGCTCGGCCGGCAATGGCGGGGAGCCCATTCACCCCGACACGTCAGAGGAATTCTTCCGCGCGTTCGCTTCGCGCGGCCTGCGACGCGAAGCACTGGCGCCCGTATTCGGGCTCGCCGAGGCGACGTTGCTGGTGTCGGCGGTGCCGGTGACGGAAGCGCCGGTGGTCGGCCGGTTCAATGCAAAGGCACTCGGGCGCGGGGAAGTCGAGCCGACGAGCGACGAGGGCGTCGCGCAGTCCGTCGTGGCATGTGGACGACTGCTGCCCGACACGGAAGTCGCGATCGTCGAGCCGCAGACGCGGCAGCGGCGGCAGCCGCACGAGGTAGGTGAGATCTGGGTCAACGCTCCCGGCGTGGCGCGTGGATATTGGGAGCGCCAGGACGACAGCTCCGAGACATTCCGCGCGCGCATCGCCGGCGAGGCCGACGGACCCACGTACATGCGCACGGGCGACCTCGGCTTCATGCACGACGGACAGCTCTACATCTCGGCGCGCGAGAAGGACCTGATCATCGTGCACGGACTGAATCACTATCCGCAGGACATCGAGTGGACGGTGCAGCAGACCGACGCGGTGATGCGCGGTGACAACGGCGCGGCGTTCAGCATCGACGTCGACGGTGAGGAGCGACTCTGCATCGTGCAGGAGGTCGAGCGCGGCCGCTACTCCGATGAGGCGTTGACGGAGATGATGCGGAAGGTCAAGGACGCGATCACCGAACAGCATGGCATTCCGTTGCATGGCGCTGTGCTGATCAAGCGCGCCTCGTTGCCGAAGACGACGAGCGGCAAGATCAAGCGTCGCGCGTGTCGTCAGGCATTTCTCGATGGCGCGCTCGACTCGGTGTACGTCTGGCCGGCGAAGACCGAAAAGCATGTCCCTCGCTCCGCTCGGGACGACAAAGCCGACGCGCTCATCGCGTGGGTGCGCACGTACGCGGAGAAGCACATCAACTCGCGGCTCATCGACGAGCGGCGCTGCCTGCCGCCCAACGTCGTGCTCGACTTCGGCAACCGCGGCATGTTCGGGCTTCAGGCGCCGGAGCGTTACGGCGGGCTGGCGCTGGGCACGCGCGATACGCTACGCGTCTACATCCAGCTCGCGGCCATCGATCCGACCATCGCGACGCTCGTGTTCCTCCACAACACGAACGGCGTGCGTCCCATCATGCAGCACGCGACCCCCGCTGTACGCGAAGAGCTCATGCCGATTCTCGCACGTGGCCGAGAGTTCGCGGCATTCACGCTGTCAGAGCCGGGTGCGGGGTCGAACCTGGGCGGCGTACAGGCGACCGCGAAACGGGATGGCGACGGCTGGAAGATCGACGGCACGAAGCGGTGGAATGGTTCCGCTTGGTGCGGAGTGATCAGCGTGTTCGCCCGGCTCGTCGACGCAGAAGGCCGCGTGCGTGGCCTCACGGGGTTCGTCGTGCGCCAGACTGACGCCGGTGTCGAAATCGGACCCGAGTCGCTGACGATGGGCATTCGCGGCATCATGCAGAACTCGATCACGTTCAACGGCGTTCGCGTCGGCAATGACCGAATGCTCGGCGAGCTCGGAAAGGGAATGCAGGTCGTCGAGGACGTATTGTCACACGGACGGCTGGCAACCGCGGCCGTTGGATTAGGTGCAGCACTCCGGTCCGCACAATTGATCCGCCGCTACGCGACGCGCCGGACGATCGAGACGGGCCTGCTCATCGACAATCCGCAGGCGCGCATGAAGATCAGCGAGATGGTGCATCGCATCTCGACCGATCGCGAGCTGCTGCTCCATGCTGCGTCGCGACTCGACGCGGGCGATGCGATCGTCCCCGAAGTGGCGATGGCAATCAAGGTCTCGGCCACCGACACCGGGAACTTTGCCGCGGACCTCATGGTCCAGCTGCTGGGTGGTCGCGGGTACATGGAGAACAACATCGCACCACAGCTGTTTCGCGATGCGCGCATGCTGAGCATCGGCGAGGGCGCGAACGAGGGGTTGATCGCCGCAGTTGGCCGCAGCGTTCGCATCGGTGATGCAGTGCAGGGATTCCTGGTCAGCTACGAGCCGAGCGGCGAGGTCGTGCGTCGGTTGACCGCCGCGTCAGCGGCTTTGGAACGCAGGCGGACAGTCGGCCCGTTCGCTGGCGAGGCGGCGGTGGCCTGGCAGGATGCGCAGCGCGGACGCCTGGCGGTGGC
>JAQBPV010000498.1 GCA_028287345.1 Gemmatimonadota bacterium | reverse complement strand
ACGCTGTCGATGGAGACGCGCGTGAACTGGACGATTCGTCCGGAGATCACGATGCAGCTCTTCGTGCAGCCGTTCCTGGCGAGCGGCGACTACGCGAGCTTCCGCGAGTTTGCGGCACCACGGACGGAGCGCAAGCTGGATTACGGGCGCGACGTCGGCACACTCACGCGAAGCGCGACGGGGAGATACACGGTCGATCCGGATGGAGCAGGTCCGGCCAATGCGTTCAGCTTCGACGATCCGAACTTCACGAGCCGCTCGCTGCGTGGCACCGCCGTGCTTCGCTGGGAGTATCGACCCGGCTCGACGATGTTCTTCGTATGGACGCAGCAGCGTTCAGGCAACGACGTGTTCGGCGACCTCGACTTCCGTCGCGACTCCCGCGCACTCCTGGCGGACCGGCCGGACAATGTCTTTCTCGTGAAGGCGACGTACTGGTTGGGACGGTGAACACGAATGCTGCGCCATGCTGGCAGCACTGTGAAACAGATGAACAAAGGCCGACGTAGGGGTCGACGCGCCGTGCTTTTGCGCGCATTCTGTCCCTTCCCGCAGCCCCTTCCCGCATGTCCAGAACCCACCGTCTCGTGCTCGCCGCCGGCGCGTTCGCCGCGTTGACCATCGCACCCACCGCGCTCCGCGCGCAGAGCGCGACAGCAGATTCGCTCGCGTATCCGCGCCAATTCGTGAAGTGGGTGTTCACGACGCAGGGCGACAGTGCATTCGCGCACGCCGCGCCCGGCTTGCGCGAGAGCATGAAGTCGGCCGAGTCGATCAACCAGATGGCCGGCCGAATCGCGGTCCGTTTCGGCGAGGTAAAGAGCACCGACGCCGAGGTACAGTTCGACGAAGGCCCGCTCAAGGTCTACATCGCCGCAATGCGCTTCTCGCTGGCACCTGAGTCGGCCGCGTGGGTCATCGTCTACTCGCCGATCACCAAGATCGTCGAGCGCGCCAGCTTCGGTTCATTGGCGAACGCAAAGAGCCACTACCCGCAGGCGAAGCTGCCCTGACCGCGAACGAATGACGCTCACACGCAACGACGCGGAGCGTCGAACGTCGAACGACCCCGTTATCCACTGGCTCCTCGATAGCGATCCGTCGATTCGCTGGCAGGTCATGCGCGACCTCACCGACACGCCTGCGGAGGTGGTCGCAACCGAGCGGTCGCGCATTTCGTCCGAAGGATGGGGCGCGCAGCTACTCGACCAACAGCGACCCGATGGCCAGTGGGGCGATGGCGTCTCCACGCCGTTCTGGTGGTCGAACATGTACACCCTGGTGTTCTTGCGCGACATGGGACTCGACCCGACGAGCGAGAGGGCGCGCGCTGCGATCGATCTCGTGCGCCGCAACGTCACCTGGGGACCTGAGTTCGGAGACTCACCATTCTTCGAGGGTGAGGTCGAGCCGTGCATCAACGGCCGCGTCCTCGCACTCGGCGCCTACTTCCGCGAGCGCAGCGATCGGCTCGTGGAACGGCTTTTGGGCGAACAGCTCGCCGACGGCGGATGGAACTGCGAGGCGGAGCGTGGCTCGGTACGCTCGTCATTCCACACGACGATCTGCGTGCTGGAAGGACTGCTCGCGTTCGAGCAGGCCTTTGGCGCCACGTCGGCGGTGACAGACGCACGGACGCGCGCGCACGAGTATCTCCTCGAGCGTCGTCTGCTCCGACGGTTGTCGACGGGTGAGTTCATCGACCGAGCGTGGACACAGTTCGCGTTTCCGCCGCTCTGGCACTACGACGTGCTACGCGCGCTCGACTATCTACGCTCGGCGCAGGTGCGGCCGGATGCGCGTGTCGAAGAGGCAATCGCGATCATGCGCGAACGTCGACAAGCCGACGGCCACTGGTTGCTCGACGTGCGACACCGCGACACAGTGCACGAGGAACTCTCCGGCGACGTCGGAGCGCCGAATCGCTGGATCACATTGCGCGCGCGCCGAGTGTTGAACTGGTCGCGGTGAGCGCGAAGTCCGCCGTCGGGACGACAAACCGAACAGCTAGGAAATGCGTTCGGGCTCCAACACGCGCTCGTTGATCGCACCATTCACGACCGACACGTAGTAGCACTTCGAACCAGCACGGGCCGACACGACGCGTTTCACTGCGTTGTCCTCGAAGTAGATGCCCGCGTCGTTGTCACACGCGTAACCGGGCTGCATCTGCCCCGAGCTGATCAACTTCTGATACAGCGGCCGACGACCCGGCTCGGCGTCATAGTGTGGCGAGTGACTGCCCTTGATGAAGCCGAGACACTTCACGATCGACAACTCCTTCGGTCGCGAGTCGGTCGTACCCTCGTCGAACCAGCACAGCGATCCGGCGCTCGCTCCGCCGAGCACGATGCCGCGGTCCCACGCCTCGCGCAGCACCGTGTCGATGCCCTGCGCCTTCCAGATCGCCTGTTGATTCAGCGTGTTGCCACCCGAACAGACGATGCCGTCCATCGAGAGGAAGACTTCGTCCCAACCCTTGTTCTGCCGCGTGCTCGCGATGAAGCTCTCCTGCACGAACGGCGACACGTTCAGCGACGCGCAACTCCGGAAGAAGGAGACGATGCCGGCCGGACTATCAGCCGACGCCGTGGGCAGGTAACAGATTCTCGGACGCGCCTTTCCCGTGAGCTCCGCCATGTAGCGGATGAATGCTTCACCGTAGTTGCCGCCGGCGATCAGGATCTTCCGCGTGGCCGCGCGGCCCGCGGCATTCGTCGTCATGCCCGCGCTCAGCGGCTGAACGCCGGCGAACGGAAGGCTGCGCGCGGCAACACCGATGGAGGCAAGTGCCGAGGAGATGACGAAATCGCGTCTCTGCATGGTTAACGTCCTCAGGGGTGAGTTTCAGCGTGCGCAACCGTAGCCATAGAGGATCGACGGCGCCAGTAGTCTTCACCAAAGGTGAACTCTTCACTTCTATCGGACCGAGTGGAGCCGCGCCACATTCTTCGGGCGGCGCCAAGCACAACATTCTACTGCTGGCCCGCGTACTCTGGTCACTTTTGTCACCGCGACAGACAATGTGCCGCGCCAATCATTTGGGTAGCCGCCCACCCTCGCATCGCAGGATCTCATGACCGACTCCGCGAACAAACCCTCCGCGATTACCCGTCGCGAGTTCGTCCAGAAGAGCGCCCTCGCCGTCGGCGTCCTCTCCGCGCCGATGATCATCCCCTCGCGACTCTTCGGCGCCACGGCGCCGAGCAATCGCATTCGCGTCGGCCACATCGGGTGCGGACGCATTGGACAATCCCACGACTTCCCGGGCATCTCCGGCTCCGATCTCGCCGAGGTGTTGGCGGTCTGCGATCTCGACATGCGTCGGGCCGATAGCGGCAAGAGGAAAGTCGCCGCGTTGTACTCGACGAAGGACTGGGCGCGTCCCGATGTCGCGGTCTATCAGAACTATCACGAGCTCCTCGAACGCAAGGACATCGACGCGGTGTCCATCAGTCTTCCCGACCATCAGCACGCCGAGGTTGCGCTGTCGGCTTTGATGGCCGGCAAGGACATCTACATTCAGAAGCCGTTCACCATGACGCACGCTGAAGGACAGATGCTGCGTGCGGCGGTGGCGAAGACGGGCCGCGTACTTCAGGTGGGCAGCCAACAGCGGTCGTGGGGCCCGAACGAGCAGTTCCGAAAGGGGGTGGAGCTCGTCCGCAGCGGACGCATCGGCAACCTGCGCCGCGTCGAGATCGGACTTCCCATCGATCCAACTGCGCCGGACAATCCGCCCGAGCCTGTGCCGTCGGCCCTCAACTACGACATGTGGCTTGGACCGACAGCCGAGGCATACTACACCGAACAGCGCGTTCACCCGCAGGGCCTCGGCCGCGACGGCCAGCCCGACGTGAGCTCGCGTCCCGGCTGGCTGCGCAACGAGAACTACAGCCTCGGCATGATTACCGGGTGGGGTGCGCATCACTTCGACACGGCGCACTGGGGCATGAACATGGAGCTCACCGGCCCGAGCAAGATCGAAGGCAAGGGTGAGTTCCCGACGAACAAGATCTGGAACGTGCACGGCGCATATCACATCGAGCTCGAATATCCGGGCAAGATCATCATGACCGTGTCGGACAAGCTGCCGAACGGCATCAAGTTCATCGGCGACGAAGGTTGGATCTGGGTGTCGCGCGGCTCCGAGGCGGCGACGTCGAGCGATCCTGCCGCGAAGCCGACCATGCTCAAGCCGTTGGATGCGAGCAATCCCAAGCTGCTCGATCCGGCTGGTGTCACCGTGCACATGACGCCGAGCACGTCGCATCACAAGAACTGGTTGGAGTGTGTGAAGTCGCGCGCGACGCCACTCGCGCCCGCGCCGATCGCGCATCGGGCCAACGCGGCGTGTATCCTCAGTTGGATCGCCATGAAGACGGGCCGTCCGCTCACGTGGGACGCCAAGGCCGAGAAGTTCGTGAACGACGCCGAAGCGAATGCGATGCTGACGCGGCCAGAGCGGGGCAAGTACGGTGCGCTGAAGCTCGCGCAGAAGTACGCATCACGCTGATGCGTAGGTTTCTCGCCTGTGCGGGGCTCGTCTGCCTCGCACAGGCAGTGGCGCCACAGGTAGCACGCGCCGAGTGGGTCCGCGATAGCGTTTCCATTTCGTGGAAGTCGAACGGTGCCACGCTATGGCGCTTCTCATTCGACCCCGCGAGCGGCAAGCCGTTCTTCAATCCGATCGCGCTTCGCGGCAACCCGAGCTTCACCAACTTCAAGCCGGAAGATCATCCGTGGCATTACGGCCTGTGGTTCTCGTGGAAGTACATCAACCACGTGAACTACTGGGAGGAAGATCGGACGAGCGGCCACGCCGCCGGCTCGACGCGCTGGAGTACGCCGGCTATCACCACTCGGCCGGATGGCAGCGCAAGGATTTCCATGAACGTCACCTACTCTCGCGCGACGGGAGAGGTGGACATGACCGAGTCGCGCGTGCTGACGGTCTCCGCACCGAAAGTCGACGACAGCTTCACGATCGACTGGGATCTTCGCTTCACGGCGGGCAAGGAGGGCGCGGTGCTCGATCGCACGCCAATGCCTGGCGAGCCGAATGGCGCGGTGAACGGTGGTTACGCGGGTCTCAGCGTTCGGCTTGCGCCGCTGACGATGTCGGTGGTGAGTACCGAGGGTCCGGTCACCGATTTTCCGGGCTCGCGCGCGCGTCCGAATGCGGCCGCCGTCGCGGGCAACTTCTCCGATGGCGACAAGCAGATCGGGGGCATCGCGATCTTGAGCGATCCGGCGAACATGGGTGCGAAGGCGCCGTGGTACATCATCAATCAGGAGCGCGACAAGTTCCGTTTCATTTGCGCCGCTGTGCTTGCGCCGGCAGTTCGCACGCTGGCCGCGGGGCAGCAGTGGAACCTGCGCTATCGAGTAGCCGTGAAGCCGACGCCGTGGACACAGGACGCGCTGGTGGAGGCCTTGGCCGCCTGGCATTGACCGCGGAGCGCTGAAGGTCGTTGGTACCTTTCCGGCCGCGTCGGGTATC
>JAQBPV010000489.1 GCA_028287345.1 Gemmatimonadota bacterium | reverse complement strand
GGGAGTTGGATCATCGGTCAGGAAGCCGCGGGCATTGGAGTGCGCGAGTCGGACGGCTGGGTGACCGGAAATACGTCGCGGTTCGCGCCGCATCTCTTCAAGTAGCTTGTCGCCCCGAGCGTAGTCGGGGGGCTTCCCCCGTGTGCCGAAGAGCCTGCGTGGATGCGGCGATAGCGCGTATCAAGATCTTCAGGCATCTCGCCGCAGCTATAACCGCCCCGCGCGCAGGGATTCCTCGACCCAGGCCCGGTACTCCTCGCGCATGCAGGTGCCGCACGGCCGATAGCCGGCCGCCAGTGCCGTTGCTTCATCGGCAAAGAAGACGCGGACCTTGGCGTACCCGGTCGGCAGTGACCCAACGGCGCTCCTACAGTCGAGACGCCCGTAGATCCTTCGCCGACGGTTGCCGCCGAACGTCCCCGGCACGGCGCTGAGCATCTCCTGTCCATCTGGGCCAATCAGCCGGTACTGCTTTCCCGTCATGCTTACCTTGTGAGGAGACTCGTTCGATGTCTAACTACATATTGTGCAGGCGCGGAAAAAGCGAGCAGGGATTCCCCCGGCGCTCGCTCCTCCTCGTACAGAGCAAGCGGACGGTCAGGAGGTGACGCGATCCACTCGACCCGGCCAACCGGGAAGCAGCACACCAAGCACCATCCCCACGATCGACAACCAGAACGTCAGCATGTACGCCCGATGAAACCCCTCGAGCGTCACCTGCCCGCCACCCACTAGTCGCGTCCCTAGAAGAGTCGCGAGTGCCGCGATGCCATACGCCTGCACCAGATAGCGCGTCGACGACACCAATGATGTCGCCCGAGGCAGCGCGTCATGTTCGACGTCCGCCAACGCGGCCGTAAAGGGTGTCTGCACCGTGAGCCCGAGCGCGAACCCTCGAATCGCCGTCAGCATCACCAAGAATCGCAATGAGGTCGACGGTCCGATGTGCGCGAGTTGCCACGTGTTGTAACAGAGCAGCGCAAAGCCACCGACCACGAGCGCGCGCGGACCAATCCTGTCGTACACGACACCAGCGAGCGGCAGCAGCAGTCCCGCGCACAACGCCAGTGGCAGGAGCACCAGCCCAACCGTCAACGCCGGCGCGCCACGCAGCGACTGCAAATACACCGGCAGCAGAAACTCTGCCCCGAAGAACGCAATCACCGTCACGTAGCCGACGAGCGTCGCAATCAGGAACACAGGCCGCCGAAACAGACGCAGATCGAGCAGCGGCGACGGCGCGACACGCAGCTCCACGTACGCGAACGCCGCGAGCGACACGATTCCCACCGCGAGCCACGCAACCAACCGCGGTGAACTCCATCCCTCCTCGCCGAGCAGCGCCGTCACGTAGAGCAGCGCGCCGAAACCTGGTATCGCGGTGACGAGGCCCCAGCCGTCCCACTTGGCGTGCACGTCGCCGGGTCGAACAACGAGAAAGCGCGACGCCACGAGAATGCCCAACGTCCCGATCGGCACATTGATGAAGAAGATCCAGCGCCACAGCTGATGATCGACCAGCCATCCGCCAAGCACTGGCCCAAGCGCCGGCGCAAACAGCAACGCCAAGCCGAAGACGCCGAGTGCAAGTCCGAGCTCGCTCTTCGAAAACCCGCGGAAGAGCAGTGCGGTCCCGCACGGCACGGCGATTCCGCCACCGATGCCCTTGAGCGCTCGCGCAATCACGAGCGTCGGCAACGTGGGTGCGAGACCCGCACACAGCGAACCAACCACGAAGATCGCCAGCCCGACGATGTACATCCGCTTGAGACCAAACCGGTCGGCGAGAAAACCGGCGACGGGCGTGCTCATTCCCAGCGCGAGTACGTACACGGACACGAGCCACTGCGCCTCGTGCAGGCTCGCGCCTAGCTCGCTCCGAATCACGGGAAACGCGACGTTCACCGCCGTGGTATCGAGCGTCACCATGAAGACGCCAAACACCACCGACGCAAGCACACGCCACTTCGATGTTCGTTCCGGCTCGTCCGACGCGGTCATCGCAACCCGAGTGTCAGCACCGCCGACTCGGCAACCAACACCGCGATCGCCGCAGCGTTCGCGCGCGCGTTCACACCAAAGGACTCCGCCAATACACGGCGATCACGCACTCGACAAAACACTCGGCACAACTGCAGCACGATCAGCATGGCGATGATCGGCCGGTTCGCATACGGCCGCTGCGCCGCCACGACAGCAAGTCCACCGATCGCCAACGCGAGCGCACCGATCATCGATGTCATGTAGCGAACCTGCCCCCCGGACGCGACAGTCGCACCGTACAACGACCCCACCACCCTTGGTGCAAGATCAGGCGCGAACAGGGCAACAGCACCCGTGACGATGTGATACGCCGCGAGGAGCCAGAGGACGAGCGTGACGAGCACCACTACGGTCACTGCCGAACCTCGTGATACGCGCCGGCCTCGAGTGAGTACGTCTTCGTCACACCGCCGCACCAGCGAATCGACACAGGCACGGCACTCGTCCACGTGCCCAGACCGATGTGAATGCGCGGATCGCCAGCCGACGAGAGTCCATTCGCGCGCTGCGCCTCGCGCATGAGTGGCGGCTGCCCGGGAAGATTCACCGTCACCGTCGATCCGGTGGCATCGCGCGAACAGCTGCGCCCGTCGCCGACGAGCGACAACCCGATCCACGCGTTCTTCGTCGGTGCCGACGCCGCGTTACGCAGCAGCGTGGGACCACCATGCTGATTCGCAATCAGCACATCGAGACGGCCATCATCATCGAAGTCGACGAGCGCCACCCCGCGCGAATTGTCACGACCAACAAGTCCAACTGCCTCGGCCACATCCGTGAACTCTGGACGCGCACCTGCGCCGCGATTGAGGTACACTCGGCGCGCTTCATTGGGATAGATGCATCGGCCGCGCAGGTCACCCCACATGTCAGCGTAGACGTGCATCGAGCGCGGCGCCTGCATCAACTTGTGATTCACGTACCAGTAGTCGGGACAGCCCTCGTACTTCCTGTCGAGCCGGTCGTCTACCATGCCGTTCGCCTGGACGATGTCGGTCCACCCGTCGTTCTGCAGATCGCCGACACCGGCACCCCATCCAAACCGATCCTCGTTCAACGCGCCTCGACGCGACGCCTCGTCGCTGAACTGGACCATACCGTCCGCGTCCACACCGTGGTTCATCCACATCAAGGACCCCTCGGCCTGCAGCGCGTGGTGGACGTTCGAGACGTAGACGTCGAGCCGCCCATCGCGATCATAGTCGGCGACGGAGCTGTTCAT
>JAQBPV010000458.1 GCA_028287345.1 Gemmatimonadota bacterium | reverse complement strand
TCGTCGTAGAAGCCGATCAGCTTGCCGAGCTTGAAGTGACCGGCGAATGACGCACTCTCGTGCGAGACGCCTTCCATCAGGTCGCCGTCGCTGCAGATGAAGTACGTGTAGTGATCGACGATCTCGTGCCCGTCACGATTGAACGTGGCAGCGAGATGCGCCTCCGCCACCGCCATGCCGACCGCATTGCCGACGCCCTGGCCAAGTGGACCCGTCGTCGTCTCGACGCCGGGCGCGTGTCTGTATTCCGGATGGCCCGGCGTCTTGCTCCCCCACTGACGGAACTGCTTCAGGTCCTCGAGCGTGAGGCCATAGCCACTGAGGTAGAGGCAGCTGTAGAGCAGCATCGACGCGTGGCCGCACGACAGCACGAAGCGATCACGATTGGGCCAATGCGGATCGGCCGGATCGTGGTTCATGTGCCGGGTGAACAGCGCGTAACCCAGTGGCGCGAGTGCCATCGGCGTCCCGGGATGACCCGAGTTCGCCTTCTGCACCGCGTCCATGGAAAGCGTGCGGACGGTGTTGATGCAGAGTTCGTCGAGGGGAGTAGTAGGCATCCGCGAAAGATAGACGACCGATTGGGGATCGGCAGGCTGCAGCACCGGAGTCGGGACTCGGGACTGTTGAGGCGACAGGGATCAGGTACTCAGCTGTCAGCTCCAGCAATCAGTAATCAGGGGGTGTGGCGAACGAGGTGCACTTCACCCCATACGCCACACCCCCTGAACGCTGACCACTGGGGCTGCCCGCTGAACACCTGATCCCTGACGCCCTCTTGTACGTGACTATCGCTGCGCTAACAGCATGGTGGCGGGCCCGACGTATAGCATGCCCGCCCGTGGCGACCTCGCATCCACGCGCGTCACGCGCGACGACGTCGTCTGGATGTGCTGGAATATCGCGTCGGTCGATGCAAACGGATGCGCCTCCAGGTACAGCGCGACAGCCCCGCTCACATAGCCCGCCGCCATCGACGTCCCGGTCCACAGCTGTTCCGATGCACGCTGCTGCCCATCCATGCTCGGCAATAGTACCGAGTCGCCGGGTGCAAAGACGTCGATGCACGTGCCGAACGCCGTGCCCGGTGCGCGCTCGTCGACCATCGTGCCGTCGCCGAGGACGGGACGACGCACGCGCGATGCGCCGACGACGATGGCGCCGGGCGAATTGCCGGGCGAGATGTGGCACGCGTCCATCTCGAGATTGCCCGCGGACACGATGACGGGAATCCCCGCCGCGAGGAGCTGCTTCACGGTGCTGTCGAGCGCGGGAATCGACGTCGAGGTGTCGGCGATGAACGACCAGTTGGCGACGGCGCGCCGCTCTGGATGCTGGGCGTGATCGGCGAGCACCCACATCGCGCCGCGCACGATTGCGTCGATGGTGCCGCGCATCTTCCGGCACTCCACCATCTTCACGTCGACGATGTCGGCTTCGGGCGCTACCCCGAGCGTCTGGCCGGCAACGGCGCCGGCGACGGCAGTACCGTGCGCGTTGCAGAGATGCTCTTCATTGGGGAACGCGTCGTAACCACGTCGCACCCGACCTTGCAGTTCGGGGTGCGTTTCGAGAACGCCTCCGTCGAAGACATACACCGTCACGCCTCGGCCGCTGCCGAAATGCTTGTAGGTCCGGTCCAGTGGCAGAGTGCGCTGGTCGATGCGATCGAGCGCGAACGACACCGTGCTCGCTTCCGTGTATGCCGTCGGGACTATGGCCCTCATCGACGCGCCGGCGGATGCCACGAGTGCATCGCTTCCCGAAGGGCGAGCGGCAGGCGCACAGCCGCTGGCAAGGAGAAGTGCCCCAAGGGCAACAGCCACACAAGACGAACGGAGCGTTGGCGCGACGATCAGCATCGATACGACGGTGAAATGGCACGAACCTCACCGCGGACGGTGTCCGCGTGTGGTGCCATAACACATATGCCGTGCCAGACCTGAGGCGCATCGGCGACCGCAGAGGCGGTACGCCGATTGCTTTGTAGAAAGGGCTATCGTTGCCGCATTAGCGGACGAGTGCTTCCGCTTCAGCCGCCTTGCAACGCTCGCCGTGGCTGGGATAGGCGTGGCCGCAGTGCACGCACTGCTCGCCGAATCCGGTGCGCTTCCAGATCAGGTGGTACACGGCGCGCTGCAGCTTGGCCACGCGCTCCTCGAGCTCTTTCGTCGACGCGCTGGATTCCATGAACTACCTCCGAAGGCGGAAGGGGGCGAGCGAGCGCTCGTGAAGGCAAAGGTCGCACGCAGCCGACACTAGGGCTAGTCGTCGAATTGCCTGCAAACAACCCGCGTCGCGTACGAGGCCGAAGCTGTTGAACCACCGCGGGCTGCGGTGCGAAACATGAAGTACTCGCTTCGAAAGGCTGGTGGCAGTAATCTCCTGATGCAGTCTTAAGGAGGAGAACATGCCCGAGTCATACGAGATCGATCCGCAGCGTGAGATCGTGATCTGTCGCGCCTGGGGCCGGCTGACCGACGAGGAAGTGCGCGGTCACTACAGGCGGATCCTGGCCGACCCGGCGTTTCGGCCCGAGTATCGGCAATTGGCGGATCTCACCGATGTCATCGATTTCACGGTGGATTCGAGGACGATCGAAGAAGCGGCGCGCATGCACGTGTTCACGCCGGGCACTCGCCGCGCGTTCATTGCTCCGAGGGGTGTGGCGTTCGGCCTGGCGCGCATGTTCTCGATCTATTCCGCAACCGCTGGCCAGCTGATGGAAGTTTTCGCCGACGCCCGTCACGCTGAGGAATGGCTGGGACTCAGCGGGGTTCACCCTTGAGCGGCTCCAGCTCGTAGAGCGCGAGCTTTGCGCTCGCGAGGGCCGGCTGGTTGGTGCCGTAGAACATCCAGCGCCCGTCGCGGCGCGTCGTCACCAGGCCAGCGCCGCGAAGGGTCCGCAGGTGGTGCGACACCAATGACTGTCCGAGCGCCGTCGCCTCCATGAGATCCGCGACGGTGCGCTCGCCAGCGGTGAGCAGCTCGAGCAGGCGAATTCGCGTTTCGTCGCCGAGTGCACGAAAGCGCAATGCAGCGACGGCGCGAGCTCGTTGAGGGTCGATAGGCACGCGCTCAATATATAAATACTAATTCATATATCAAGCCGCGATAGCATTTATCGCTTTTCCGACGACGTATCCGGTTCGCCGCCCTTGCCGCCGTAGCCGCTGCGATGTTCGCGGTCGTGCTCCTTGGCTTCCACGTCGGCCAATGTCGCCTCGCGGCCGGCGCCGGTGGTCCGTTCGGGACGGCCGGTCGGACCGTCGTTGTGCGCTGCCGGCGAGATGCTGTCCGCTTTCTCGACGCGATTCTTCGGCTCGTTCGCCATGTCGTTCCTCGCTTTCATGTGAACCTCGACGAAGGGCAACGCACATGCCAGACGTTCGCCGATGTGCAACTCGGGTCGGAAGATGCGTCTCCCATGCGAAGCGACGGACTGGTGTCTTCGGCGCGCGACGTGCCATCTTCACGCGCCATGGTCACCCCCGAACGCCTGAAGGTGCTATTCGACAGCTATCACCAGCCGCTGGTGCGGTTTCTCACGCGCCAGCTGGGCGATCGCGACTGGGCGGAAGAGATCGCGCAGGAGACGTTCGTGCGCGCGCTCAAGCAGGAGACGATCGCCAGCGAGCGATCGTGGATCTTCGCCGTGGCCATGAACCTGGTGCGCGACGAGGCACGCAAGGACGCCCGGCATCGCAAGCGTCTCGAACTGATGCGCGACGAGGCACAGGCGGAGTCGGTAGTGGAGCCCGGGCCGACGTCGATGGAGCGGGACGAGGAGCGCGCGTTGGCTCGCAAGGCGGTGGACACGTTGGCCGAGCGTGACAGGGATGCGCTGCTCATGAAGGAGGAGGGGCTCAGCTACGAGGAGATCGCCGCGGCGCTCGATCTCTCGGTGGGGTCGGTGGGAACGACCCTCTCGAGGGCGCGCCGCCGGCTGATGGAAGCGTACGAGACGCTGCAAGCAGAGGCGTCCGGCGCCAAGGAGCCAGCATGATGTGGAGCGGGAGGACGCAATGAAGGCAGAATGGGTAGGACAACATCCGGACGAGGGATCGATCCACG